>JAFGHL010000060.1 GCA_016930155.1 Dehalococcoidia bacterium
CGGTCTACAGGTACAGGGCCATGGCCATGGCCCCACTTCTGGGAGGGCAGGAGAGCCAGGGCTCGTTGGTCAGTTTTACCACGCAGCATACGGTACCGCAGGCGCCGATAGAGGTTTCGACATCATCAGCCTCCGATTTAACGTCCGGCTCAGCGGTGTTACGCGGGTACCTGTCCAGCATGGGTCCGTATGACAGCGTCACCGTGTGGTTCCAGTGGGGCAGCTCGACGGGTTACGGCAGCACCACCGTCCAGCAGACCATCTATGCGCCGGGACCTTTCAGTATGCAGATATCCGGCCTCAACCCCAACAGCATGTATTATTTCCGCGCCGCCGCCAAGCCCGACCTGGTGGGCGTGTCGGCAGTTTATGGCAATGCCCAGAGCTTCAGCACTCCCGGCGCAGCCATCCTGGCTGTCAGCACCGGCTCAGTATCCGGTGTGACCAGCAGTTCCGCCACACTGGTGGGCTACCTCGAATCGCTGGGAGGATACCGCAACTCTTATGTCTGGTTCGAATGGGGGCCGACCACCGCTTACGGCCAGACCACGACTATGCAGACGATGTACTCGCCCGGCACATTCAATTTCACGCTCCAGGGGCTTAATCCCGGCGCCATTTATCATTATCGCGCCCTGGCAGTGCCTACGGCGGCGGGCGGCATGACCGTTCACGGATTCGACAGCATTTTCACAACCACGGCTGCTCCCGGAGTCAAGGTAAGCACCAGCGCCGCGAACAACGTCACCGCGCAATCCGCCACGCTGAATGGCTACCTGACCGCCATGGGGATGAGCAGTTACGCATATGTATGGTTCGAGTATGGGACCGATACTACTTTCGGCAATTCCACCCCGCACCAGAGCATGAGCATGCCGGGCAGCTTCAGCAACAGCGTTGTCAAATTACAGCCCGGTTTGACCTACTATTACCGTGCCGCCGCATTTTCCAACGGGTACAACGTATACGGACAGTACAGTACATTCCAGACCACGCCTTCATCGCCCGTGACACTGACGACCGGCGCGGCCGGCAGTATCAGCACGACCGGCGCCACGTTGAACGCCTACGTCAATTCACTGGGAGGGCAGCGTTCGGTGCAGGTATATTTCAATTTCGGCAAGAGCATGGATTTCGGCAATGTGACTGCCGCACAAACAATGACCTCACCGGGCACAGTATCATATCAGGTAATGGGTCTGTCTCCGGGAACAACCTACTACTTCCAGTCCGTTGCCCAGACGCCGGATAACCTCAAGGTTTACGGCTCCACCGAGATATTCAGCACCATATCCAATTCCACACTGTCCGTGGCAACCTACCCTGCAACATCCATAACAGCTTCAAGCGCCATTCTGAACGGTTACCTGCAGGATATCGGAAACACCTCGACGGCCCAGGTCTGGTTTGAGTACGGCGCCAGCGCAGATTTCGGAAATACCACCAATATGCAGACGCTGAACCAGAGCAGTTCTTTCAGCTCGGTCGTTACCGGCCTGGCGCAGGGCAGGACATATTATTACCGCGCCGTGGCGCTCAACCCGACCGGCGGCGGGCGCTCCGTAAACGGTCCCGTAAGCTCCTTTGTAACGCCGGGCAGCGGACCAACGCCTCCTCCTGCTCCCGATGTGCCTGCCTTTGTCTGGCTGATCATAGGCGGCTTTGTCATCGTTATCATTATCGTCATCATACTGCTGGCCGGCCGCCGCTAAGATAAATTTCGAAGCATAAAGGCCCGGCACTAATTAGTGCCGGGCCTTTTTTATGAAGAGCTCCCTCAGCCGGGTAAAGATTACCACACACGCACAGCCGATGATATAATAGTAAAACTTATAACCTCGGGATAACCGGAATATGGGAAAGATATTTTTTATAGATGTGACCAACCGGGACGGTGTTCAGACAGCTAGGCTGAGCCTGTCCAAGCTGCAAAAGACCATGATCAATATGTACCTCAACGATTTCGGGGTTTTCCAGTCGGAGTTCGGCTTCCCGACGACCAAACATGAGACCAACTACCTGCGCGCCAATCTCGAACTGGCCGCCATGGGCGTGCTCAAGCCGATTCGCCTCAGCGGATGGATCAGGGCAACCACCGAGGATGTTGAAAAGACTTTCGATATGGTACCTGAGATCGAATATCTGAACCTGTCTATCTCGACTTCGCAGCAAATGATACAGGGCAAATTCAAGGGCCGGAAATCCCGCGTGGACGTGCTGGAGCAGATGGCCGAAGCGGTCCAAATGGCCAAAAAGCTGGGCGCCAGGGCGATCGGCGTCAATGCCGAGGACGCGTCGCGTACCGATATCGATTTCCTGATCGAGTTTGCCAGAGAAGCCAAGGCGGCGGGCGGCGACAGGTTCCGCTACTGCGATACACTGGGATACGACGACCCGTTTTCAATCTACGAGAGCGTAGCAAAGATCGCCGATGAAGCAGCGCAACCGGTGGAGATACACTGCCACGGCGACCTGGGCATGGCGGTTGCCAATTCCATCGCCGGGGCCAAAGCTGCCGTTGATGCTGGACAGGACGCTTATATAAACACGACCCTAAATGGCATTGGAGAGCGCGCGGGCAACGCGGACCTGCTCTCATGTATCCTCGCCCTGCTCAAGTCCAAGGGTTTCGCTAATAAATACAAACTGGGCAGGCCGATCAAGCTCAACCGCGCTTACAAACTGGCCAAATACGCAAGCCTGGCCTTCGGCGTACCTATCCCGATCAGCCAGCCGGGAGTAGGAGAAAATGCGTTCGCCCACGCCTCGGGGATCCACGCCGACGGCGTGCTCAAGGACCCCGAGAACTACGAGCTTTACAATTTCGAGGAACTCGGCAGGGGTGAGCCTGAACTGGTTGAGACGGGCCGCATGATCTGCTCGGGTGAATATACGGGCATCTCCGGTTTCAGCCATATCATGGGCAAGATGGAGGTCTCATTCGCCAATGCCAGTGAGGCCCGCAAGATTCTCGAGCTTGTGCGCTATGCCAACGTCGAGGCGCAGGTCCCGCTCACAAAGGACGAGTTGCATTTCATTGCCAAATACCCCGCGATCATCAAACGGCTGCTTACGCTCACACCTCTGGATTAGGCTTTACGCCTCTACACGCTCTCCTTTTAAGGCAAAGCCCCCATCCGTGCCTTAATATTTCGTAAACATTCTTTTGCTAATTTTCTATAAGCTGGCACAGGCATGACTGTTTGATCTATAGTATCAGCAGGCGACTATATAAATGAGCAGTAGAAAAATACTCGTCGTTGATGACGACGCCAAGACGGTTGCCCTGGTAAAGATGTACCTGGAACGTGACGGCCACTCGGTACTGACCGCTTACGACGGCCTTACGGCGTTGCGCACGTTCAGGGAACAGCAACCGCACCTTGTCCTGCTGGATGTCATGCTGCCGGGTCTTGACGGCGTTGAGATATGCCGGACACTGAGGGCGGAATCCGACGTGCCGATCATCATGCTGACTGCGAGAACGCGCGATGAAGATAAGATGACCGGCCTGGATACCGGGGCCGACGACTACGTCACCAAACCATTCAGCCCGGGAGAGCTGGCCGCCAGGGTGCGCGCCGTCTTCCGGCGGCTGCCAGCGGACCGGGGTCCGGCCGAGATAAGATACGGCGGCTTTTACCTGAATTTTCCCAAAAGGGAAGTGCTGTTGAATGAGAAAAAACTGAGCCTGACATCGGTCGAATTTAAAATACTGGCCGCCTTCCTGCGCGAGCCCGGCCGGGTATTCGACCGTGTTGAAATCATAGATAAGGCTTTCGGGTATGACTTCGAAAGCTTTGACCGGGCTATCGACGTTCACATACATAACCTGCGCCGTAAAATCGAGCCCGATCCGAAACACCCCAGATATATCAAGACAGTTTACGGGGCGGGATACAAATTGTCGGAGGAGTGACTTGAAAAACAGCCTGCAGTTCCGCTTGCTGGTTGCTTTCACGGGCGTCATCCTGCTGACCATAGGCGCCGTGTTCTTCATGACATGGAGGGCCACAGTAGAGCAGGTTCAGGAATTCAGCTATCGAATCGAGCGGATGGTCATAGACCGCATACAATACCAGGTCACGGAATATTACCTGGAAAACAACAGCTGGGAAGGTGTGCAGCCGCTGGTCTCACATATCGGGGAGCAGTTCCAACACCGGATCATTCTGGCGGATGCAGACGGCAAGATAATGGCTGATTCGTCGTCGGAAGCGTCCAGTGAAAAACTGAACCTTGAGAGCTTTTCCAGCAAAACGCTGACTTCCTCGCTCGAGCACCGGAATCCCGAGCCGGGCGGACCCCCGACATCACAACCTCAGCTCTTTATGTTCCTGGGACCGCGCGTACCGCCCCCTGCGGTTCCAGCGGAACCTGCCACGGGCGTCCAGGGTGAATCACAAACGATAGGCTTTTTATTTATACTTCCGTTAACGCAGTCTGAGATCGGGCTGGCGGCGCTTCAGATCATATACAGCCAGCTGGGCAGCTATTTCCTGATCGGGGCATTTCTGGCGGTGATCGTCGCTTTCCTGATTACGCTTTTTCTGTCGCGCCGCATCCTGTCGCCCGTCAAAGAGCTGCGGTCTGCGGCACAGCGTCTGGGGAAAGGCGATTTTTCGCAACGTGTTGACATCAGCGACAAAAGCGAGATCGGCGAACTGGCCTCCACTTTTAACTCCATGGCCGATAACCTGCAGCGCGACGAGCAGCTGCGGCAACACATGGTATCGGATATCGCCCATGAACTGAGGAGTCCCCTGACCAATGTCAGGGGCTATCTCGAAGCAATAAATGACGGCGTTATGCAGCCGGATAAAGAAACCATATCCTCCATATACGGTGAGACCATCCTGCTCTCGCGGCTGATAAACGACCTGCAGGAGCTGAGCCTGGCCGAGGCAGGAGAGCTAAAGCTCTTTCTGCAGCCCGAGGATGTGTCGGAGCTGGTGCGACTGTCTGTTAACGCCGTACAGGCCAAGGCGTCCGAAAAGGATATAAGCCTGTCTCACGATATCCCTGCAGTCCTTCCTCGCGTAAATATCGATTTTCTGCGCATCAAACAGGTGCTGCTTAACCTTCTGGAGAACGCGCTGGCCCATACACCCGGTGGAGGCCGGATAAATATCGCGGCAAAATCGGATAGCGGATTCGTCGAGATCAGTGTGTCTGACAGCGGCGAAGGTATCCCGGCTGAGGAGATCAACAGCATATTCGAGCGTTTTCACCGCGTCGATAAATCCAGGTCGAGGTCAACCGGCGGCAGCGGCCTGGGTTTGACCATCTCCAGGTATATCATTGAGGAACACAAGGGCAAAATATGGGCCCGCAGCGAATCAGGCAAAGGCAGCTGCTTCAGTTTCACGCTGCCGGTGGCACATTAAGCATTTCAGCGGATATGTCAGGCTCAATACTCAGCATTGAACGCGCCTGTTCTAAATAAAATCTTAACATTTCGCTGTTACATTTAATTCATTGAAATCAAGAATTTGGTTTATAAATAATTAGCGTGTAAAATCTTACGGATATGCTCAACGCCCCGGTCAAAATCCTGATCATATTATTAACCTGCATCACACTCCTGGCAGCGGGCTGCAATGCTGCATCCACCGCAACTTCGGCAACGATCAGCAGGCAGGTTCCTGTTACGCGCGGCGACCTGGTGGTGAGCGTCTCTGTAGACGGCAACCTCGAGATGACCGACTACTATAATCTCCGGTTTGCTTCAACCGGCGAGGTTAAGAAGGTGCTGGTCGAGGAGGGCGACCAGGCTAAACAGGGGCAATTACTGGCGTACCTGGATGACACCAGCGCTCGATTGGATGTGAAAGCAGCCAACAACTCCGTGCAATCTTCTCTCAGCACCCTCTACGAAACCGTCCCCCGGTTGCCACAGTTCCCCGGCGTTTATTATGTAGCAAATCCCATCGTGGTCACACCGGAAACTGCGCCAGTCACAACGACTCAGACATACTGGCATGCGGACGGAACTCCACCTGCGGACATACCATGGCCAGGCCAGTTAAGTGACAGAGTAACTACATCGGGACTTACCCGTGTGATCACTACGACGAGAACAATAAGGCAAGTAGACGATCCAGGGCCGATAGCACCAACATATACGGTACATACAACAACGAGTTCCTACACAACAACGATTTCTGCCAGCGCCCCGGAAGGCGTCCACGATAATCCCGTTTACCAGATGTATTACCCCAACGCCACCATACTATCATCCTACCTATGGGCGCAGGAAGAGGTGGCAAGGGCATATGAGCTGTTTCAGAACGATAACTTCAGCGCGGCGGCATCCGAGCTGTATGTGGCGTCGGCCGACCTGGAAGCCTGCATAAAAATACTGGAGGACACCATCACCAACCCGGAGTCCGGCCTGGGCAATACGGCGCCTTTCGTAGATGAGACCAACTATACGCTCTTTTCAATACAAAATGACGGCTCGTTTGCCGCTTACTATATTCAGGAGCTGCGCGGGGAAGCGGCTGCCCTGAGACAGGCGCAAACAGAGATACAGAACGTGTACGGGCTGATAAACCAGGGCAAATACGACGAAGCAAGGCCGCTGCTGAGCGCAGCCCTCGATACGGTCAATAACACGGCTGGAGAGGTCATCCAAAACATAAACAGGCTGAAGTTGCGCAACGATACGACTATTTACGGCAAAGACATCAGCCTCTACCTCTACAATGCGGCGCTGGAGAGGATTAACGCGGCAATAGCGGGCATAGGGCAGGGGGGGATGTACTCCAGCAGTATGAATGACAACCTGATCGTCGCGCGCCACTATATGGAACTCTGCAACGGGATACTGGGCTCCAATGAAATGGTGCTGCAGCACGGCCTGGGGCTGAAGGCGGAGCAGAACGCCAGGATCGACCTGGCCGGCAAGCTGGTCAGCCAGGACACGACACAGAATAACTATGTGAATACATTTATCTGGGCGCCCATCGACGGCACAGTGGTAAGCGTAGGTGTGAAAGAAAAGGACATACTGTCCTCCAAAACCAATACATCCACCAATGCCATAGTGCTGGTTAATACCAAATATATCGAGTTCTGGGGTTCGGTTGACGAAATCGATATTACCAAAATCAAGGTCGGGCAAAAGGCCACCATATCCGTGGATGCAGTCAGCGACAAGACATTCAGCGGCGAGGTATTTTTTATCTCACCCAAAGGAACAGCTGACTCCAATAACGTGGTTAAATACAGCGTCCGCATAAAGCTTGATCCCACCGATGTCGAACTCAGGGGCAAGCTGACGGCCACGGCCGATATCGGCGTCTCCACGGTTGAGAACGCTCTGCTGATACCGCTGTCCGCCGTAACTACCACGGGCTCTGTCACAACGGTCACGTTAGCCGGTGGAGAAGAGGGTTTGACGGAGAAGCGCGAGGTTACCCTGGGCATCCAGAACCAGCAGTACGTACAGGTAATCAAGGGGCTGAACGACGGCGATATAGTGATCATCGTCGATAAGGCGAGCGGCGCCCCCGTATCTACCACTATGGGCCCACCGGGAGGAGGAGGACCGCCACCAGGAGGAGGCCCACCGCCAGGAGGAGGCCCACCGCCGTAAAGAATAATGCCATGAGAAAACGATTAACAGCCCTACTGATATTAATATCCGCCCTGCTTCCCCTTGCAGCAGCGAGCTGTGGCACAAGCCAAACGCCTGCAGCAGGGCAGATAATAGATGTGCAAAGGGGCGACCTGAGCGTAACAGTGACATCCGATGGGACCCTCACTGCGCCCGACCAGTTCAACCTTGCTTTCAACACTCCGGGTACCGTCCAAACAATACTGGTGCAGGAAGGGGAAAAAGTACGTGAGGGTGCAATGCTGGCTACGATAGATCCCTGGTCGCAGATAAACTCGATTAAAACAGCCCTGTTCAGCATACAGACGGCGCAAAACAGCATAGACCTGGGGTGCGACACCGATCATCTGCCCTATAATTATCCCGACCTGAGCATAAGCCGCATGGCCGACGAAGCGGTGAAAGACATGCAGACGGCATCGGTCTATTTCAGCACAGGCGACTACAAGGATGCCGGCTACTGGCTTGTCATGACTTACTTCGATATCCAGGTCTGCGAAAACCTGATTGAGACCAGGCCCAACGCCGCTCAGCTGGCCGGCGCCAAGAACAACTCGACCTGGTACCCTGCCGTGGATGCGGGAGGATGGCAGCCGATAACTCCGGATAGCCGGAAGGCCATAGATACCATGAAGCTGTACCGCGAAAAACTGATCACAATCTCCAACCTGATGAAAGACCCCGCGGTACCCTACGAAGACATCGCACCCCAATTCGAGCAGGCGCGTCAGGAGGTCTCCGAGGTGGCCAAAGTCGCCAGGAGCACCGTGACCATCAAGAGCAGGATGATCTTTAAATACGCCGATACGCCTACCAGCGTCGATTTCCTCCAGTCCGCCCTGCGATTACTCGAGGGTTTGCAGCAAAGCTCGTCGAACGCAGGTGATCTAAAAAATACGATCTGGGACCTCTATACGGCCAAGCTCAACCTGCAGGTTGGCCAGGACGTGCTTGAAAACCAGACATTGATCTTCGAAAGCGGCGGAAAAATCAACTGGAAAACATTGCAGGACTACAACCTCAAGCTCCAGTCTGCTGAGATCAACCTTTACAAAGCCAAGCGGGACATAATGAACACGGTAATCATCTCACCTTCAAACGGCACGATATTCAGCGTGAATCTTAAGGTAAACGACCCGCTGTCCGCCGAGGATTATGCCACGCGCCCTGCCGTGGGGCTGGTCAACACCCGGGTAATCAAGTTTACCGGCAAGGTCGATGAAATCGACATTATGAAGGTGCATGTGGGCGATAATGCCACGGTCACAGTGGACGCCATCCCCGATAAAGAATTTAACTGGAAGGTAAAATTCATATCGCCTTTCGGGGCCAAGTCCGGCAACGTTGTCAAATTCGATGTCATCATAGTACCCACCGGACTACCCGAAGACGATCTGAAGGACGGGCTGCGCGCCACAGCTGAGATAGTGACCTCCAGCGTAAAAGATGCGCTGCTGGTACCCGTATCCTATGTCATCACAACGCCCGGCGGCTCGATGGTATTGCTGATCAACAGCAAGACCGGGCAGGCCGAACCCAGACGGGTGACCACCGGCCTGCAGAACTTCCAGTACACCGAGATAACTTCCGGCCTGGCCGACGGCGACAGGATTCAAATGCCCGGAAATATGCCATCCGGCTCTATGGTGGCCCCTATCCGGCAACCGACAGGGCCAGGCGGCGCCGTGCGCGCACTGAGGTAAAGCTCCTGCAAAGTTCAGTTAAACGGATTTAAAAATGATAGAAATCAAGAATATCAGCAAGCTCTATGATATCGGGGATGTCCGGGTTAAAGCACTGGACGATGTCTCTTTCACCTGCGAAAAAGGTGAGTTCATCTCGATCATGGGCCATTCCGGCTCGGGCAAATCCACCATGATGAATATACTGGGATGCCTTGACCGTCCCACCTCGGGAAGTTATATCATAGATTCAGTGGATGTAGCCGGCATGACCGATGACGAACTTGCCGCAATGCGCAACCGCAAACTGGGCTTCGTCTTTCAGTCCTACAACCTGCTGCCCAAGCTGACCGCCGTGGCCAATGTGGAATTGCCGCTGATATATTCCGGCAATAACCACCGGCGGCCGCGCGCCCTGGCGGCGCTGGAAGCGGTGGGCATCGGCCAACGGGCCTTCCACAGGCCCAGCGAGATGTCAGGCGGCGAGCAGCAACGCGTGGCCATCGCGCGCGCCCTCATCAACGATCCGCTGGTCATACTGGCCGACGAGCCGACGGGCAACCTGGATACCCAGATGAGCCATAACATCATGTCGCTGCTGGTCGAGCAGAGCAAGAAGGGGATAACAATAATCGTGGTCACACACGAAGAGGACATCGCCGCCTACACCCAGCGTACGATTTACCTCCGGGACGGAACAATCATCGAGGATAAGAAGCGATGAGCCTCTGGGAGAGCCTCAAGTCGGCCTGGCAGGCCATATTCTCCAACAAGACGCGGTCTTTCCTTACCATGCTCGGCATCGTGATAGGCGTGTGCGCAGTGGTGCTGCTGGTCTCGCTGGGGCAGGGCTTCCAGGTCAGCATGACGACCACCTTCAACAATATGGGGGCCAGCGCCCTGTATATTTCCACCTCCACCGATAAAGCAGTGACCAGCGTTCGGCCGCTCACGCTTGATGACGCCGAAGCTTTGCAGGACAAGACCGTGGCTCCCTCGATAAGCGTTGTCTCACCCACGCTCAGCAGCAGGGTAACCGTTCAATACGGCAACAACAGCGCCAGCGTACAGGCGACCGGTGTCAAGCCGGTAATAACGGAGATACGCAACTACCAGGTGGATCAGGGACGGTTCATCACCGACCAGGATGTTTCAGCCAGGAGCAACGTGGTCCTGCTGGGCTATCAGACCGCCTCGGACCTTTTCGGCACTGAAAGCCCGGTGGGCAAAAGCATACGCGTCCAGGGCAGCAAGTACCAGGTAATCGGTACACTTCAGAAGATGGGAGGTTTCGGCGGCGACAGCTATATCCTGATGCCTCTCACCACCATGCAGTCCAAGCTGACCGGCGGCGGCAACAATGTGCAGCAGATCGCGGTCGAGGCCGTCAACTCCGACCTGGTGGACTCGGTGATCTCCGAGGTAACCAGCATACTTAGGAGCCGCCACTATATCAGGAGCGGCGCTGCGGACGATTTCACTATAACCGACATGCGTGAGACGCTGGCCAGCATGCAGGCAACCCTGGCCGGATTCTCGCTCTTCATGGGAGCGGTGGGCGCCATATCACTCATCGTGGGCGGCATCGGCATCATGAACATCATGCTGGTATCGGTCACCGAGCGCACGCGCGAGATCGGCATCCGCAAGGCCATAGGCGCCAAGCGGCGCGACATACTGCTGCAGTTTCTGATTGAAGCGGCTGCTTTAAGCCTGACCGGCGGCCTGGTCGGCCTGGGGCTGGCTATGCTGGGGGCTATGTTGATGGGCAATATTTCTCTGGGAAATACCACGGTAACGCCTGTCATTTCAGCGGGCATTGTATTTATTGCGCTGGGTGTGTCGATCGGCACCGGCCTGGTCTCCGGCACCTATCCCGCCTTCCGCGCCGCCCGCCTCGACCCCATCGAATCGCTGCGCCACGAGTAGTTAAGAGCTCCTGTAAGAGTTTTATCTCTTGAGGGCTCGCAGGTCGGCGCTGGCCCGCGTGGTAAGCAAGTCATCCTGCGAAAGCTGAAGGGTGGTTTCAAGATCAACTATGGCAAGCGCAGGCTCACCCGAAGTCGTGTATACCAGGCTCCTGTTGTAGTATGACGCTGCATCATCCGGCGCCAGGCGTACGGCCTGGTTAGCATCCTGTATGGCAAGGTCCGTCTTGCCCAGAGCCGCATAAATAAGGCTTCTTACACAGTAAGAGCGGGGCAATGTTTGATCAAGCTCAATCGCCCTGCCGGCATCAGCCAGGCCCTCCTCATATTTCTGCTTCTTGTAATTGGAGTAGCTCCGCTCGCTGTAGGCCGGCGCGAAATCGGGCTTGAGCGACAGCGCCCTGTCGAGGTCCAGCTGACCCATGCTGAACTGCCACTGGTTATTGTGGAAACGTCCCAGCTCGTAATGTGCCCGATAATACTCCGGCGCGATCTCCACAGCCCTGCTGAGATCGGCCAACGCGTTTGGATTGAGCCGCTTGCCCTTGTAATACCAGGCGCGTGCTATATAAACATCAGCCAGCTTTTCCTTAAGCGTGATGTTTTCAGCATTCTCGGCCAGCGACGCCGTTGCCTCTGCGATAGCCCGGTCGTATTCTTCCGCTACAAGCAGCGTCGCTACGAGATTGACGGGCGTTGAATTATCACTAACACTGATAACGGGCTGCCCGACTGCAGGCAAAGTCAGATTCTCAGAACTGGCATTGTCCGGCGGCCGGTATGGCCCCGTGCAGGAAAGCGCCAGCGCCGGTAAAAGCAGCAGACAGAGCAGGTACCCGGTAACTTTGGACCTCATCGTATCTATGGTTGCAGGGCGTTGATAACATCGGGATGTATGCCTTCGAAGCCTGAAAGCCAGGCCAGTCTCTCTTTTTTCAGAGCCTGACTGAGAGCCGCTATTTTTTCCCGCGGATAGTAATTATTCAGGTCGAACCGGCTTATATCCAGGCCGGGTATGTCGGCCGGCACCTCATAACCCCAGAATTCATCCTTTTTCCAGGAAATTTTATCCCTGGCTATCATCTCCAGGATTTTAACTGAATCGAACACCGTTATCTTCTGACCCCCGGTCAAGCCTCCCACCCTGCCCGTATTCAATAAATAACACTGCATGTGGGGATTTTTGCGCAAAATATCCAGGAACATGTTGCCTTCCTCTTCTTCGGAACCGACTATAAAAGGATTGGTTCCGACGACCCGGCGCTGCTTGCCCGCCTCAGACGGATCACCCGCCGATGTCTCCACCGATTCGCCCAGCATGAAGGCGGCCGCTCCCCATTCCTGAGAGAGTTTGACTACCGGCGGTACTATTTCATTGTGCCTGGTAATAAATATCAGAAAATCCACTTTCTCAATGTCGACTTCGCCGTCGGTATACGCTATGTCCCGTCGTTTGACCATGGCGCGGCCGTTCGACGTCAGAGTTGAGTCGAAAAAGTCGACCTTACCCGTTAGCTTATCAACGTGCACGTTCTCAAGTATGGCCCTCGGGCTGATGGCAGCCGCGTAGAGCAGCGGCTGGGCGGCGGGTTCAAGCCCTTCGGTCTTCATGTAGAAAGATTCCTCGGTGCCGATAGCGCTGCTGTCAGCCTTTAATATGACCACGTCATCCTGGCGGATAATCACCCGCTCAGGCGGCCGCAGCCAGTGCGAATGACAGGCCAGTGAGGTCTTGCCCGTCCCGCTCAATCCGAAGAGCAGGAAGCCTTTATCGCAAAGCTTGCCATCCTTCATAATGCGCAGAATCTTGCTGGCTGCATGCAGGCCGATATTACCCTCCTTTTTTGCCCAGTACATAACCTGTCGCAGCATGGCCTTTTTGTTCTCCCCCTTGTAATCGCTGCCCAATATCAGCGTTATACCCGATTCGGGGAAGACCAGCACCTTTTTTTCAGGCCAGTCCGCCACGGTAACCGTGATAAAATCAGGCTCCCCTGCCTCAGCGGGAAAAAGGGTGTTGCCCCACATTAACGGTATGCGAGGATATTGAGCCTCGACATATACCCGACACCTTTTCTTGTAGCCGTTGCTCTGACACATCACGCGGTCAAGCATGATCATATCCCGGTGATTAAGATATTTCAGCGCATCGTCCACCAGCTTCACATTTTCGTCCTCGAGTTCACCAAGTATGACTTCGGTAAATTTGGCGATCCTGCTACGCACACGCGTTGTTACCGCGAGGTTGCCGAATTCAGAGATAACTCCTCCCTGCTCGAGAGCCCACTCCCTCAACTTATCTTCTGACGGATTATCTATGATATTCCTGGGGTCGAATTTTGCAGCAAAAATATCCCGCATTTTATTTAAGAATGACTATGCAGCCTTTTTTAATACCATTAGAGTATACCGCATCGGAAGATAAATTTATAATATGTTTTATAATAATCAGCCTCATGCAGCGGGCGCCGAATTAAAGTGAATTTTCATGTCTATTTTCGCAAACGTACATCCAATTCCCCGCCTTAAAAATCAGCCCTGAAAAATCCATCGTAGATACAATTCAAAAAATTTTTGCTTTTTTTTGCCTAAAATACTTGACATGATTTTTTTTACATGCTATAAAAAACAAAAGAATAAAAAATACGATTGCGACAAATAGGAAAAAATTTTTAATTTTTAAGGAGGCACAGCCCAAGTTGGCGCAAGCATCAACGACCAAACAACAAGACTTATTCGAGTTCTCCGCAGAGGAGGAACCTCCAGGTCATCCTGCGACGGAAGTAGAAGAGCCTCCAAGCTTGCGCCTGCTGAGGAACCGGCAAAGGTTCTTCGGCAGCGTGCCCGATGAAAGCTGGAACGATTGGAAGTGGCAGTTCCGCAACCGCATCACCAGTATAGAAGAGCTATCTAAACTTATATTTTTAACGATAAACGACCAGGTCAGCCTCAGGCTGGTCGCCGATAAATTCCCTATCTCTATCACGCCGTACTATTTCTGCCTGATCAACCACGACAATCCCGATGATCCCATCCGCCGGCAGGCTATGCCTGTATTCGAGGAGATAGCCCTCTCAGGCATACTCTCGGAAGATCCTCTGGAGGAGGCCAGGGATTCGGTAGTCCCCGGCCTGGTGCACCGTTATCCGGACCGTGTTCTGATGGTTGTAACAGATATCTGTCCGATGTTCTGCCGCCATTGCACGCGCAAGCGCGAATGGCGGCGCGGCCGCTGGGTGCGCTCTCCATATGAAATCGACCGCATGATTGAACATATACGCAACGACCCGAAGATCAGAGACGTAATCGTGTCAGGTGGAGATCCGTTGACACTTTCTACCAAACATCTGGAAGATATCCTGAAGAAGATACGCGCAATCCCTCATGTCGAGATCATACGTATAGGGAGCCGCGTGCCGGTGGTTCTGCCCCAGCGAATAGACGATGCCCTCTGCGACATGCTTTCCCGCTACGGCCCTCTGTGGATGAATACCCATTTCAACCATGTCAATGAGCTGACGGACGAAGCTAAAACGGCCTGCGATAAGATATTGCGCTGCGGCATACCTGTAAACAATCAGTCGGTCCTTCTGGCCGGCGTCAATGATTCTATAGAGAGTCAGCTCAATCTTTGCCATGGCCTGCTGAGGGCGAAAATCCGCCCTTATTACCTGTTTCAGGCTGATGAAGTTGAGGGCACGGAACACCTGCGCACCACCGTCGAAAAAGGCCTGCGCATTATCGAAGGCATGCGGGGTTATACCTCCGGCCTGGCGGTGCCCACATATGTCATAGACCTGCCGGGCGGTGGCGGCAAGGTGCCTCTGCAGGCCAGCTACCTGATATCCCGGGCAGACGGACAGCTGGTGTTTAAAAATTACCTTGGAAATACCTACAGCTACCATAATCCCAGGCCTGTATCAGCTTCAGCCGGGCGCAACGGGCGGCGCAAGACAAATGATAAACAGATGGCGCTCGAGCTTGTAGCCGTATAAGCAGGACGATATGAAAATCGGCCTTGCCTTCGACCTCAAGGACGACATAGAGGCGGGTGGGGATTACCCTGAGGACGCACTCGAAGAGTACGATTCCATCAAAGTTGTCAAGGCCATTTCACACAGCCTGCATTCGCTGGGACACCGGACGGTCAATCTCGGCGGAGGGCGCAAATTCCTGGTTAATATCCTGAAGACAAAGGTCGATTTCGTTTTCAACATCGCGGAGGGAAGAGGCAACCTGCGCAGCCGCGAGGCCCAGGCGCCGGCCGTGCTCGAGATGCTGAATGTCCCCTATAGTGGTTCAGACCCGCTGACTCTGGCTGTTACCCTGGACAAGCCGCTTGCCAAGCAGATCGTAACCTCAGCCGGCGTGACCACTCCACCCTGGCTGACTGTCAAATCCACGCAGGATATCGAGTCACTCAGGGGACAGTCGATACCTTTACCAGCATTCGTCAAGCCGGCCTTCGAAGGCTCAAGCAAGGGTATCCGGTTAACCTCTCGCATGGATACAGCCGGCAAAGCCCTGGCTGCCGCCCGCGCTTTACTGCGCAGGTATGGTCAACCCGTAATAATAGAGAAATATATCGAGGGCGAGGAGATTACGGTGGGCATAACCGGCAACACCCCACCCTCTATCGTCGGTATAATGAGGGTGCTGCCAAAGAAAAAATTTAAAACATTCGTCTATTCACTGGAAATTAAACGCGACTGGCGAAAACTGGTGGATTATGAATGCCCGGCCCAACTTGAAAGGGCAACACTGAAGCGCATCAAAGAATTCAGCATCAAGGCTTACAGGGCATTGGGCTGCCGCGATTGTGCGCGTATCGATTTCCGCGTGGCAGCCAACGGCATGCCTTATTTTCTGGAGGCCAATCCTTTGCCCGGGCTTAATCCTGATTCAGGAGACCTGCCCATCATGTCTTATAAAATGGGATGGGACTATAGGCGGCTGATCCGTACTATTCTGGAAGCCGCACTTGCAAGGAGTTCATTATGCCTTTAAACGTTGCCATCATTTATAACGATCCTCCAGGCGAAATCATTATTCGCGATGGGGAAGAAGAGGCCATGACCGGTGTCCTGGAAGAGGTCGTGGCCGTCAAGAACGCTCTGATCAGCCGAGGGCATTCGATTGAAAAGGTCCCTCTGAGACCTCCGCTGGACACTGTCCCGCGTATACTGCGCAATATTGAGGCCGATGTTGTCTTTAATCTTTTCGAGGGCTTCGAAGACCAGCCGCATTCGGAGCCTGTGGTGGCACGCATGATGGAGGAGATAGGGTTAACTTTTACGGGCAATCCCTCCAGCGCGCTGGACCTGACTCTGGATAAGGCCAATTTTAAAAAAGTTCTGCAAAATGCCGGGATCGACACGCCCGACTATATGGTGCTGACACCGGCCACTGTACACGATTTCCATCTCAGATTTCCCTGTATTGTGAAGCCAAAAGATGAGGATGCCAGCCACGGGCTTTTGCCGGAAAATGTCGTCTCAGACATGGAGCAGTTAAAGGAACAGGTTGTCCGGATCAGCAGCCGCTTCCGCGGTTGCGCTCTGGTAGAGGAATTCATTGACGGCCGCGAATTCAACGCTTCTATCCTGGGGAATTCCGTACACGAGCTGATTGAGATCTCCGAGATCGTCTATACTCTGCCGCCGGGGCTGCCACGCATGTTAACATTCGATTCAAAATGGTACGAGGAAACCGACTATTATATAAACACCGCCGTATCTTGCCCGGCAGAGGTCGATGGAGATTTAAGAGAAAGAATCGCTAAAACCGTCCTGGCAGCCTGCCGCGCGGCAGGCTGCCGGGGATACGCCAGGGTCGATATGCGGCAGGACCTTGACGGCAGCATTAAGGTACTTGAGGTCAATGCCAATCCGGACATCACGCCTGAACTGGGTATCGCTCTCCAGGCAGATGTGCGAGGGATGACTTATGCCGACCTGATACAAAAAATAGTCGACCTCGCTCTGGAGTAAGATAATGGCAGTCAAAATAAGAGGCATCGTACCTCCCGACAGGGCCCATATCATCGGGGTGACCGATGAGACCGGGGCATTTCTGCCGGACGAATTAACGGTGCTCGGCGAGATCGTCGACGAGTATTTCAACGATCCGGAAGGCAGCGGGTATTACTTTTTAATTGCGGAATACAACAACAATTTCGCCGGCTATCTCTGCTACGGGCCCACCCCGATGACACACGGCGCCTGGGACATGTACTGGAGCGCCGTCTCACCTGGATTACAGGGCCGCGGCATAGGCAGCACCCTCTTCACCACAGCGGCCGATCACATCAAGAAGCTGGAAGGACGGCTCATATTGATCGAAACCTCCTCCAACCCCAACTATAAGGCAGCCCGCTCCCTGTACATAACGCTTGGTTACAGGCATGTCAGCACCATCCCGGATTTCTACAATCCGGGCGACCATAAAGAGACATTTTGGAAAGCACTCTGAAAAGCATATAATATCCGCAATCCCGCAGGCGGAAGACAGAAATGAGTCGCATTGAAGCATCCGCTGTTTGTCTCATCTCATTGCTGCTGACGTTCCTGCCGACATTCGCCTGCGCATCCGACGCCGCATCGGACCGCGCGCCGGCGGAGATAACAACACTTCCCATATCCCTGACCGTCCTTCATGTTAACGATACACATTCATACGTAATACCTCACAGTGTGCTGCTGAAGGTCAACGGCAGGGATACGGTGGCGACGGCAGGCGGCTACAGCCTGCTCGACTCAGCAGTCGAAGACATACGCAGCCGGGAGAAGAACGTACTGCTGCTGCATGCGGGCAATGTGCTGGAAGGCACCATATGGACACCCAAATTCCAGGGAATGGCCGACATAGACGCTATGAACGCCATCGGTTTTGATGCCCTTGAGCTGGGCACCCATGACTTCTCTAAAAATGTTCAGGAGGCGGCAGCGCTGGTGCAACGTGCAAGGTTCCCCGTGCTGGCGGCCAACATGGATGTGTCCCGGGAGCCATTGCTGTCGGGCATCCAGCCTTACGTGATTTATGCCATAGAAGGCGAAAAGGTCGGCATCATCGGCCTGATTACACCTGACACAGCTTTCCTCGGTTATCCCGGCAAAAACATCGCCTTCCTGCCGGCAGCCGATACGGCCCGCAGATACATTGCTGAACTCAGTAAACTGGGCGTGAATAAAATCATCATACTCTCACACCTGGGCTATCAGGACGACGTCAGGCTGGCCAATGAGGTAGCCGGCATTGATGTTATCGTCGGCGGACACACAGCTACGTTCATGGGTGGGTCCGAGCTCGAACAAATCGGCCTTAAGCCTGAAATGCCGTATCCCACCCAAATGGCCGGACCCGACGGCAACAAAGTATTGATCGTGCATGCCTGGGAAAACAACCGGTTGCTGGGCCGGATCAAGCTGGATTTTGATGACAGGGGACGCATCGTCGGCTACGACGGCCGGCCATTTATCTTCTCAACAAACAACTTTATGGTCGAAGATACATGGGGCTGGGGTCATCTTTGCCCCTGCCGGCCGGAATATTCACAGATAATCAACACCGTGAACAAAGTTCCGGGCTTTAAAATTTACTGGAACAGCCCCGACATGGACGCTGTGCTGCAACCTTACGTGAACCAGGTTTCCGGCGAACTCAATACCGTCATTGCCACCGCCGATGAGAATTTGCTGCGGGGACTGAATAAAGGCCCAGGACCCCTGATAGCGGATGCCTTGCTCTGGAGCGCTAAAAGAGTCAATCCGGACGTACAATTCGCTATCTTTGACAGCTACAATATGCGATCGGATATCCTGAAAGGAGTGATCCTACGCAATGATATCGAAATGGTTCTGCCCCTGCGTCAGAGCCTGGCCACTATGCAGGTTAGAGGCAACCTGATCAAGATGTTGCTGGAGCTGGATATCGATTCGCATATAGAGGTCAAAGACGCTTTCCCATTTTTAGAGATCTCCGGACTCAAGATGACGATCGATATGAGCCGCAAAAGCGGCGACCGTATTAATACCCTTCAGGTGCGGCAGCCAAACGGCGCCTGTGTCGACATGGATATGGATGCCGAATATACAATGGTCACCACCGATTACCTGGCGCACAAAGGCCTCCAGCCTCTCATCAACAGGGTGAACTGGACTGGGCCGCTGGCCGATAATTTCAAATCATGGATTAAAGACTACCTGAATTATACAGAGCTTAATATAAGGGACGTCGACGCCATGAGCGACTATCTCGCGATACTGGGAAACGTTAAAAACGACACCACGGAGCGCACCGTCATTATTAAGGCCGGCCAATAGACGCATAACGTCTCACCCGATTGCCCGGGGTTGATTAAGCCCTAATATGACGGTATGATTATAATTAGGACTTGCGAAACGCACCGGGGGAAGGAGGTTAACATGGCCATAAGAAATAAAGAGGATGCTCAGAGAGTACTGAGGCATGTGCCCGACGTGAAGCGGTTCTACTGCCACGATGGTGAGATATTGAACAACATATACGATTTAAAAACTGCGCTGGGCAAGATGCATGTTTCCACTTATCGGCATCATGTCTCAGATGAGAAAAACGACTTCGCTCGCTGGGTGCGCGAAGTGCTGGGCGACGATAAGCTGTCCCACGACATCTCCAAATGCCAGGACCAGAAAGAGGCTGTAACGGTCGTTTCCGAGAGGATAATCTGGCTGCGGGAGAAGGCTTAATACATTCAAAAGGTTAAATATCAGGTATCGGAATTGAGCATTACTTACACTCCTAAAGATGCGGTAATAGATGTAGTGGCCGTGGCTCTTATTCTAGCGCCTGAGCCTGCATCAACGGCAATCGGCATAGCGATGCTGGCGCGCCCGAGGGGCACATCACAATCCGAGACCAAACTTCCCAGGCGCACATACCCGGAATACGTCTATAAAATTGATAATATCCGCGGCAGGGAGATAACCTGGGAGGTCAGGACCATTCATGCCGGCCAGCTACCTCTCATGGACCTGAACAGGCCGGCGGTGCAGATCAAGTCCCGCGAGCAGTTCATACGGTCGCGAACTGCTCCCGAAAAGAGCGCGGCGCAGAGGAGGGCGGAGAACTTACCGCCCGGGGTGAAGGTGCACCACGAGATATTCCGTCCCGGCCCGTCGCCGGTCAAGGCACAGGCTGCTTTTATACCCGGCGAGACCATTCACCATACGCTGCGGCAAATGCCCCAACCAGGGCAACAAAGTAGCAGGCAGCAACCGTCCACAGGTATTCATCATACCATTGCAAACAGCCCGGGCTACCGACGGGCGCAGGCGGGCGGCGGCTATACGGGCCAGCAATCCGGGGTTATCCATCACACAATCAGGGAATCCCCCGCCGCGAGGGGAGGGAATCCCGCCAATATCGTGAAAACTGTCCGCATCGTCGAGCATCATACCATCAATCCCGATCCGCGCATTCCATATAAGGGACGGCTTATCCGTCAGATCCCTCTCATCCCGCCCTCAGAGCGCTAAAGCGACGTTATCGAAAATGAAAACATTCCGGGATTAGGCGGACGCTGATCAGCCCCGGCCGGCACCCAGGGTAAAATTTAACTGCTTCCGGATACAATTAATTGCCAACTTTGCCTGCAAGTCATAGAATTATCACCTGGAGCCTGAATTAAACAACCGGAGCAGATCCATGCCTGTTAAAGCCAAACGACACGATTACAAGTCTCATATCATCGAGGAATACTACATCACCGAGAAGCCCTTTTATCTTCCCCTGAAAGACGAAGTGGCTCTCTTCGAGGCGGCCTACGCCGAGCGTATACCTGTATTGCTCAAGGGCCCGACGGGTTGCGGTAAGACCCGTTTTCTCGAATACATGACCTACCGCATGAGCCAGAAGGAGCACAAAGGCAGCGCCGGCCGGCGGGATGATATTCCCCTGATCACTATCGCCTGCCATGAGGATCTGACTGCCAGTGACCTGGTAGGCAAGTACCTGCTGGAGGGCGATAAAACACGCTGGGTGGACGGCCCTCTGACCCGCGCGGTAAAGAGCGGCGGCATCTGCTACCTGGACGAGGTAGTGGAGGCCCGCAAGGATACCATTGTGCTGATTCACCCTCTTGCCGACCACCGCCGATCGCTGTACATCGAGAAGAAGGGTGAGATGCTGGAAGCCAGCGACAGCTTCATACTGGTCATCTCCTATAATCCCGGCTATCAAAGTATACTTAAGAACCTCAAGCACAGCACCAGGCAGCGCTTTGTTGCCATTGAGTTTACACATCCACCCAGGAGCATCGAGGCCCGGATTATCGCACATGAGGCCGGCGTGGATGAAGACACGGCAGGTAAATTAGCCCAGCTGGGAGAGAAGATCCGCAACCTTAAGGAGCAGGACCTTTCAGAAGTTGTCAGCACCCGCCTGCTGATATATGCCGCCCGTATGATCCGTCAGGGTATCCCGGCCAGGCGCGCCTGCGAGGTGGCAGCCGTATGGTCGATCACAGACGATACCGAGGTTCAGAAATCCCTCAAGGAAGTCGTTACAGCCATATTTGAATAAAAGGTCCATGAGGCTACAATGAGCGTGGCTAATGATCAAATCAAACAGCCTGTCTCAGAGGCCGCCGGCAGTTATCACGGCATCGAGTTCGCTACGATCGAACAGCTGATGCAGGTTTACTGCAAAGCCCTGATAGGCAAAGAGGTGGACTTCACCTCAGTCAAAGGGTCCACTGCCTCGCTGCGTAATACCTGGTGGTACCAGTTGGCGTCCGGCAATCCCCCCGACGGCCATATCAAGGTATTTATACCGGCCTCCTTCATGGAATATGCCGGCTACCTTGATAATTTCAACTGGTATAAAGCTGTTGTCACACAACAGGTGGCGCACAGCGAGTTCAATTCCTTTGATTTCGATTTTGATAAGGAATCCACGATTTTTGAAGATCTGCGCTACCAGTTGAAGGGAGAGACCGGACACGGCTGTTCACATTTTGAAAAATATTTTGCTCTTTTCGATGATCCCGGGCTGGCCATGCAGACCTTTGTGGCCGTAGAGAACGTACGCATCAATTACCTCGTCAAGTATTACTACCCGGGGCTGAAGCGCAGTTACCGGCGCATGCAGGAGTACAACCTGCTGGCATTGGCCGCTGTATCCGGCATAACTTTGCGGCGCGCCTTTATAGCGCTGCTGGAGGGACTGGAGATCGATGCTGTCCTGGCTGTTGACAAGGAAGCCCTGTATGAGCCGCTGAACGCCGCCAAAGATGTCCTCGATCTGCTATGTGTTTCTTCTGCTGTTGTGGAAGATTCGGCTGAGGCCGCTATCCGCATCTATCAGATCGCTCTGACGGTACCCAAAAAGGCGCTTGTTTCAGGCGCCGGCGGATACGGTTCAGATAGTAGGGAGCCCAATATATCCGACCTTGAAGGCGAGGACTTCATGGGCAACTTTAAAATGGATAAAGTCAAACTCGATCTGGAAATGAAGGCCGAGACCGGCCAGAAGTCCAATATGCCCATGTCGGCGGAAGACATGGAGAAGCTGGCCGACCAGAAACTCGGTATTACTGATATTAAAGACGTTAAATCCCTGCCGGGCAGCGGCCTCTCTTCAGCTTCCCTGCCCCGCGGAGTGCATGTTTACCAGTTCTCACCTGACAAGTATTCACAGGTCGACCGCTACAGGTCCACGGATGCAGTCAATCCTTTGCCGGCGGAAGCCGATGAACGGCTATCTTATTACGATGAATGGGACTTCAGGGAGAAGCGTTATATCGGATCTTGGTGCTGTGTCAGAGAGAAGGTGCTGGGAGAGGGCAACAACTATTTCTACGATAAAACGCTGGAAAATCGCAGGTCGCTGGCAGCCGAAATCAAGCGCCAGTTCGAGCGGCTGCCGGCAGAGATGCTCTACAAGGCTAAAAACCTGGACGACGGGGATGAGTTCGACCTCGACCTGGTCATCGGCGAGATGATAGACAGGCGGGCGGGACATACTCCTACGGGAAAGGTCTACACAAAGAAGAAAAAAATCCAGCGCGACGTGGCGGTGGCATTTCTGCTGGATATGAGCGGCTCCACGGCCGACCTTATCAACAAGAACCGTCCGACTATGCAGTATGAAGAGTCGTTCAAGTACGATTTCATGAAATTTGTCATGCAGCCGCGCCGCCGCATCATAGACCTCGAGAAAGAGAGCATAGTGCTGCTCTGCCATGCCATTGAGACACTGGGAGACAATTATGGCATTTACGGCTTTTCCGGCCACGGCCGTGCCAACGTTCAGTTCCTGGTTATCAAGGACCTGAACGAATCCTTCGGCGAGAGGATAAAGCGCAGGGTTGACCAGATAGCCCCTATCCATGGCACACGTATGGGCCCGGCAATACGCCATACCATTGCCAGGCTGGATGCTTGTGGCAGCGCGCTCAAACTGCTTTTCCTGGTCAGCGACGGTTACCCGCAGGATTCCCTCTATGGTTACGATGACGACGATAAGGAATATGCCATCCACGATACCAAGATGGCGCTTATGGAAGCATCACAAAAAAACATTACCCCCTTCTGCCTTACCGTCGACTCGGCCGGCAACGATTATCTTCGAACCATGTGCGATGATATAGGCTACGAAGTTCTGGACGATATCGAAACGCTCCCCCACCGTCTTCCCATGCTTTACAAGAAGTTGTCGACGTAGGAGGGCCGGCGCAAATCGATTCCGCAGCAGTGAAAGCCGGTTTGACGTTGATCGGCGCACGTCCATATAATTCCACAATATACATGAGTATGACTCTTACAGCCGCCGTACACACTCTTGGCTGCAAGCTGAACCAGGCCGAATCAGAGGAACTGGCAGCAGAGCTATCATCCCGGGGCGTTACCATAACATCCGGCAACACTGCTGACTTAATAGTTATAAATACGTGCAGCGTGACCCATGCAGCCGATGCAAAATCACGCCATCTCGTGAGGATGATGCGTGCACTCAATCCGGAATCCGTCATTGCAGTCACAGGTTGCTACGCGGAAAGGGCACGAAAAGATCTTCTGAATTGCGGTGCCGATATGATCTCGGGCAACCGGGAAAAAGCGGCGCTGGCAGAATTATTGACGGCCGGGCCCCTGCAACAGGCACACTGCACACCCGCCCAGGGATACGGCAGAGTACGCAGCTTTGTAAAAATACAGGACGGCTGCGATAAATTTTGCTCCTATTGCATAGTACCATTCGTTCGCCCGACAGTCTACAGCATTGATGCTGACTCCGTGGTCGATGTAATCCGTTCAAGAGCCGCCGACGGATATAAAGAAATCGTCCTTACGGGCACTGAGATCGGCTCATACTTCAGCAAAGGCCTGAAACTGGCAGGCCTGATCAGGCTTGTCCTGCATGAAACATCTGCCGAAAGGTTACACCTTTCCTCGCTGCAGCCACAGGAGATAACACCGGAGTTACTGGCACTCTGGCAGGACAGACGGTTATGCCGCCACTTTCATATAGCATTGCAGAGTGGCAGCGATAAAGTGCTTAAACGAATGGGAAGACATTACACGACTGATATTTTCAGAAGGGCAATAGAAACGGTGCGCGCATCGGTCCCCGATGCATCAGTGACAACCGATATCATAGTGGGTTTTCCTGGTGAGTCTGATGAAGATTTCACGTACAGCCTCGAATTCTGCCGCAGCATGAAATTCGCCGCACTGCACATCTTCCCCTACTCCTGCAGGCCGGGAACCATGGCGGCAAAGATGGCGGATAAAGTCAAAGAAAGTATTAAAAAGCAACGCAGTAGTATCATGCTGGAATTGGCCCCCGTCTCTGCTCACGAGTTCGCCGCTCGCTTCATCCACCAGACCAGAGAGGTGCTCTGGGAGAAAGAGGTGCGCCCGGGCTCGCAGATTTATTCGGGTTTAACAGATAATTACATCCGCGTTTACACCAGAAGCAGCTGCGATATAACCAATAAAATCACCAGGGCCCACCTGATCGGCCATATCGGGGATTCAGGCCCTTCGTTCATCAGTAAATCGAAAAAGCGCAAACAGGCTGGCCTCTGGGGAGAGATATCAGCATGAAGATAAGAATCAGAGTCAACCCTCGCTCATCCAGGGAAGAGATCGTGAAAACCGATGAAGGTTATCTGGTCAGGGTTAAAGCACAGCCGAAGGAAGGCAAGGCCAACGAGGCTGTTATCAAGCTGGTGGCAGAGCACTTCAGGATCGCCAGATCACAGGTGCGTATCACCAGCGGTCTGAGCGGCCGCAATAAAATAGTTGAGATAAGGACGGAGCGCCCATGACGTTCAACCGGAACACCTATCTCCAGCCAAGCGAACTCTGCGATTTCGACACCAGTAACGAGATAAAGTGCGAAGTGCTGAAGTTGACCGGCAACTGCGGGAATCGTCAGGCAAGATTCGAAAGAATATTTGCCTTCGTCAAAGAGCTGCCATATGGTTTCGAGGACTGGGACCTCAAAGCATCCGATGTCCTGAAAAAGGGATGGGGCATGTGTTCAGGTAAGACCAACCTACTGGTCGCCATGCTTCGCTCGGTCGGGATACCCTCACGTTATCGCGTGTACCGCATCAGAGCGGACAGCTTGCTGTGGAGCCGGATGGGCAGCGCAAGCGGCCTGCCCGGACGGCTGAAGGAACTGGGAGATGAGAGGGACCATGTGGACTGCGAAGTATGGCTGGGACATTGGATAGTCTGTGATCCGGGCCGCGACAGCGCTATGGAGAAAGGGATATTGAAGATGGGAGGAAACCTGAAGAGGCGCGTGGTAACAGATGAAAAAGGCAGGGAAAAATATCTGCGGCTGGCAGTTATCGATCAATGGGCACGGCAGCGACAATCACGGCGTGCATTCCGTGGCGGCCGCGCCGATGTTTTTGCCGAGATCAATCGCCAGCTTGACCAACTGAGGAAATTCGGCTCAACTATTTAACGTTGACCGTTACCGTCTGGAATTGGGCACCTTCAGGGCTGGTAACTGTCAACATATAGGTCGTCGTGACGGTCGGCGATACCTGTGTGCTGCCTTCTCCGGAAACTGTGCCCACGTTCTTATCTATAGACACGGAAGACCCGTTTACCGTCTGCCAGCTCAATATTGAAGAGCCTCCGCTGCGAATCACATAAGGGTTAGCTATGAATGACTTGATCACAGGTGTGTCAATGTTGGGAGGAACACCGGATACGGTCAGGGTCGTAGTGGCTACTATAGAGCCCTGGGCATTAGTTGCGGTCAGCCTGTATGTCGTAGTATATGGGGGATTTACCGGCTGGGAACCCTGGGGACGGATGATGGTGAAACCGGGCTCTATCTCTACATCAAAGGAATTTCGCACATCCCATGTGAGGGTTGCATAACTGCCCGACACGATATTGGCGGGGACGAGGTTAAATATAGCCACTTCGGGAAAATTCAATGATGGGGTTGTCGCCTCTGCAGGAGGCGGTGAAGTTGTTACCGGCTGCTCAGGCGTAGCAGGATTTTCTGTCGGAGGAATTGACGGCGGGGCTGTCACCACTGTCACACATCCTGCCGCCAGGATCATAACAACAAGCAATGTCAACACCATTTTTCTCATAGCCAATCTCCTATGTTCGGCAGGCCGGACACTTTAATCCAGCTATTCTATCAATAATCCATCCGCTTAAGCTACCTATCTCTATGACATTCGCTTGATAAACTCGATTATCTCATCTATATCCGGTAACTGACTCAGCGGATATGTTTTAAAGAGTGCAATCAGTCCGATTGTTAATCTGACCGTGCATCATTATTATATCCCGCCATATCAATACTGCTAAATCCGATTCCTCCGCATGCACGGGACAACGCATGTTAAACGAGAGGATCTGGGTAGCAGCGACATGGCCGGCAGATAGGCCGGTGTGGTTAAATCTGGCGGTTTAGACTAAAATATTGCAGTACTTAATCCAATCTCACATAAAGGGGTAGACATGGGCGAAAGCAAGCACGCGCGTCATGAACTCAAGCACAGGGTCAGGGTCGTAACAGCAACGGCCCTATTCGATGGCCACGATGCGGCCATCAACATAATGCGCAGGCTGATCCAGGCAGGTGGCGCCGAGGTTATACACCTCGGTCACAGCCGATCGGTAGGCGAGGTTGTGGAAGCGGCCATCCAGGAAGATGTGCAGGCAGTGGCTGTTTCCTCTTACCAGGGCGGCCACATGGAGTTCTTCAAGTACATGAAGGACATGTTCGACAAGCTGGGGGCGGGACATATCCGTATCTTTGGTGGAGGGGGAGGCGTCATACGCCCCAACGAGATAAAGGAGTTGCAGGATTACGGCATTGAGCGCATCTACGATCCCGAAGACGGCCGCAACATGGGGCTGGTAGGTATGATAGACGACCTGCTGCAGCGTTGCGACTTCCACACCATCGGCATTACTTCCGAACATGATAAATCCAAACGCGGCGCAGCCATTCCATCGCCTGCCAAACTCAACACGCAAGAACCGGCAAAAGTGGCTCGCATGATCACGCTGGCTGAGATGGGAGTCGATCCATGGCACAGGTACAGCGATATCTTGAAAGACAAAGCCGCCCAGAGCAAAGCCCCGGTGATTGGAATAACCGGCACTGGAGGCTCAGGTAAAAGTTCCCTGCTGGATGAGCTGGTATTACGCTTCAGGGCAGACAATCCCGGCAAAACAGTGGCGGTGCTTTCAGCCGATCCCTCCAAACGACGCACGGGCGGCGCACTGCTGGGCGACCGTATCCGCATGAACTACGTATATGGTGGCAATGTATATATGCGCTCCCTCTCTACCAGAGGATCAAAGACGGAGGTCCCCGAGGTGATCCAGGACGCCATCGCAGTGGTGAAAGCGGCCGGATATGACCTGGTCATGGTGGAGACGGCGGGCATCGGCCAGGGAGATACCGCCATAGTGGACATATCGGACGTTTGCCTTTACGTCATGACTGCTGAGTTCGGTGCGCCCACGCAACTTGAGAAGATAGATATGCTGGATTTCGCCGACATCGTGGTGCTGAACAAATACGATAAAAAAGGCTCCGAGGACGCCCTGCGCGATGTCAGGAGGGTATTGCGGCGTACACACGAAAAGTTCGATGCGCCACTGGAAAGCATGCCGGTTTACGGCACCATCGCATCACGCTACAACGACGAGGGCGTGAACGGCTTGTATGCCAGGCTTCTCGAATGTATCCACAGGAAATGCGGACGGCAATTTATTTGTAATGTACCTGAAGATAGGATCTCGCACACAAGTGCCGTACGCTTCGCCATTCCGCCTGACCATATACGTTATTTGGGTGAAATTGCCGAGACGGTGCGAGACTATAAAAAGGGCGTACATAAACAGTCGGAGATCGCCCGCCACATCCAGGAGCTACGCTCTGCACTGGTGGAAATCGAAGATGAGCCTGCACGGGAAGCTATTGAAAAGAGAATAGCCTCGCTGCACGATAAGCTCAAACCGGAATGCCGCAAGCTGCTGGCAGGCTGGGACGAACTGCGCAGGACTTATAGCGGAGACTATTTCCGCTACAGTGTGCGCGGACAGGAATACAAGGTAGAGCTGATCGATACTACACTGGCCGGTACCAATATTCCGCGGGTCATCGTGCCGGACATCAAAGATCACGGGGAGAGGCTGAAGTACCTTATGCTTGAGAATGTGCCGGGACACTATCCCTATACCGCTGGCGTATTCCCCTTCAGGCGCAAGGGGGAGGATCCTAAGCGCCAGTTCGCTGGAGAGGGAGGGCCCGTGCGCACCAACACGCGCTTTCACTTCCTTTCACAAAACGATGAGGCCAAGCGCCTGTCCACAGCCTTCGATGCCGTCACTCTCTTCGGCGAAGACCCTCAGGAAAGTCCTGACATATTTGGCAAAATCGGAGAGTCCGGCGTATCTATATGCACACTGGAGGACATCAAGAAACTGTATGCCGGGTTCGATCTGTGCTCGCCTAATACGTCGGTCTCCATGACCATAAACGGCCCGGCTCCTGTAATGCTGGCCTTCTTTCTCAACGCAGCCATTGACCAGCAGGTAGACAGTTTCACAGAACAGCACGGGCGGATGCCCGCACCGGACGAGCACGCGCGGATCAAAGCGCAGACGCTTTCCATCGTCCGCGGAACCGTCCAGGCCGATATTCTCAAGGAGGACCAGGGGCAGAACAGCTGCATCTTCTCCATCGAGTTCGCGCTCAAAATGATGGGGGATATCCAGGAGTACTTCATCAATCACAACGTGCGCAATTACTACTCCGTCTCCATCTCCGGCTATCATATAGCCGAGGCTGGAGCCAATCCCATAACCCAGGTAGCTTTCACGCTGGCCAATGGGTTCACCTATGTGGAATATTATCTTTCAAGGGGCTTCCCCATCGATTCCTTTGCGCCCAACCTCTCTTTCTTCTTCTCCAACGGCATGGACGCCGAGTATACTGTAATCGGACGGGTGGCCCGCCGTATCTGGGCAGTGGCGATGCGTGAAAAATACGGCGGCAACGAGCGCAGCCAGCAACTTAAATATCATATACAGACCTCGGGCCGGTCTTTGCACGCACAGGAAATACAGTTCAACGATATCCGCACCACACTCCAGGCGGTGCTGGCCTTCTATGACAACTGCAATTCCCTGCACACAAACTCCTATGATGAAGCTATAACCACGCCCACCGAAGAATCGGTCAGACGGGCTATGGCGATCCAGCTTATCATCACCCGGGAGTTCGGCCTGACCAAGAACGAGAACGTCTGGCAGGGATCCTACATACTGGAGCAATTAACCGATCTGGTAGAGGAGGCCATCCTGGATGAGTTCGAACGCATCTCAAAGCGTGGCGGGGTGCTGGGCGGCATGGAACTGCAGTACCAGCGCGGCAAGATCCAGGATGAGTCGATGCTCTACGAGCAGCGCAAACATTCAGCAGAGCTGCCGATCATCGGCGTCAATACTTTTCTAAATCCCAGGGAAGGCAACCTGATTCCGTTTGATATACCACTCAGCCGCTCGACCAGAGAGGAAAAGCAGGACCAAATAGTCAATCTGCGCTCATTCCAGAAAGACAACTCGGCAAGGGCACGAGAATCGCTTAAGAAACTGCAGCAGGTAGCCCGCGAAGGCGGCAACATCTTCGAGCAGATGATGGAAACGGCCCGTTACGCCTCGCTGGGCCAGATCACAGGCGCACTCTACGAAGTGGGTGGCAAATACCGGCGCAACATGTGACGCTGCATCTCCTGTTCCGTCGCCCGGCTGCGCCGCTACCATGCGTCGATCCGTGGCTGTTTGTCCGATCAGTCTTCGTGGCGCTGGTCCCGTAGAAAATCCTCGATGTCCTTGATGATCTGCTCCGATCCTTCGGGCTCGACGCCTATGGCATTCCCGTCGAGATCGTACTGCTCCTCCAACGATCGCAGGAAAATGCGCATTTGCTCGTTTTCGGAGATCAGCTTGTTCAGTATTCCGCACAGGCTGTCGGCTGATCTTTTCAAATCTCCGAGGTCAAGATCAAGGGCCAACAGAGCAGCGATTTTCTTTACGGTTTCAAGGCATACCATCGGATTGCTCTCGGCACGTATATAGAAAGGTACATGCCCCCATATGCTTACGGCCGGTATGCGGCGCATAGCGCAGACGCTCAGCAAAGGACCGTGGATACTGCTGGGTCCGGTGTAACTCACTGGTTCTATGCCGGCCTTTTCCAGCACCTCGATCATAGCTTGTTCATTGACCAGCCCGCTGATACGTGTCTCCCGCGTATGGGGAATCCTGTCGTAAAGTCCTCCTACGGCATACACGCAATGCGTGTTGTAATAGCCTGCCAGGTCAGCAATAACTTCGACATACGACTGCCATCTCATCTGCGGCTCAATGCCGCTGAAAATAATCAGATCGCGGGGCCCCTCTGGATTATGCCAGTAGTAAAGACTATTGGCCGGCATACTGATTGGCCACATCATACCGTTCTCGACATTGATGGAGGGCCTTATCTTGGCGAAATCATAATAATCGTCGGATTTTATCTCGGCAAACTTAACGGCGGACAGCTTTTTTATCATGTAAGCCACAGCGCCTGTGGAAATCTGTGCAGCGTCGGGCCAGCCGATAAAGGCCGCTACCAGATCGGGTTGGCGCAGCGCCGGCTGTTCAAGAAAAACAATGTTGCTCGGTTCCATCTTTATTCAGGGCTGCAGCAGAAAACCTCGAAATTCACAGTACCTCTGGCCTCATTGCCGCTGCCGTCGGTCACGAGGACATCGACCTTGAAATCACCGCCTACACCGGGGGCTATCCAGCTAACTTTTCCAGCCGTGCCCTCATTGAGACTCGTGCCCGCGGCTGCCTGCAGTTTGCCGCTGGCCGCCGACCATTTGAATCTTAAATCCTTAGCTTCCGCATCCTCGATAATACACTCTATCAGTGAGGCCGTCCAGATGCGCATCCGCTTGGATCCGGTCACAACATCCCGGGAAGGAAGTGACATTTTCAACACGACCGGCGCATCCACACCGGCGCTGCCATCCGCATTTATAATTACTTTTACTTCGTGAACGGCAGTAGCCTGCCCGCCTTTGTCATCGCTGACCGTTACCGTGACATTGTACCTGCCCATGGTGGCCGGCGACGTCCAGGTTATAGTCGCCCCGTTTCCGCTTACGGTACCGTTATCTGCAATCCATGTATACTCAAGCAAGTCGCCATCCTCATCCAGGGCGATACAAGTCAACTGACCTTCCGTCTGCGGTGACCACTCTGAGAAGCCGATAATCTGCCGGATAACCGGCGCACGGTTCGCCTGCGGAGGTGGTGCGGGTGCGGCGCAGGAAGCAGTTATGCACGACACCGCAACAAGTACGGCAATCAAAACCATGGCTGACATTGTATTTTTAGTAAATCTCATAATAATCTTCCCTTGTAAATCACGCGAACATATTAATTTGGGCCTCTCCCGCAACAGAGCACTTCCAAGTTCACTTCACCTACAGCCTTATTCCCGGCATTGTCGAAAACCATAACACTCACTGTGTATTTACCTGCCTGATTCGGTGCAATCCACCCCACCCTACTTGCTTTCCCTTCTTCAAGCCCATCTGCCATCAGCTTGCCAGCATTTGCCGCCCAGGTGAAGGTATATTCCGAAGGGTCACCGGCAACAACGCACTGAATTTCCGGTGTCGACAGACCTTTGACCTGCCTAAATTCTGTGGCGGAATTGGTTGCGGGCGGGGTTAGCTTCAGATACACGGTTGTATCCACTGGCGGGGGCGGAGGTGCAACTACCGTAAACTTTTTACTGTATACGGCCTCTCCGCCTTTGTCGTTGGTCACCTTCAATGTTATCTCATATTCCCCCAATTCCTCCGGCGGCGCCCAGCTGACTCTCTGTCCTTCTCCCTTGATAATCCCTTTCTCGGCAGTCCAGTAATACGTGAGGGGATTCCCGTCAGGATCTGAGCAGGCACAAATCAGAGGGCCTTCCTCATTGGGATGCCATTCCTGTGCTCCAGCAATATCCATGATCACAGGCTGTGCAATAGAGGGCTGAGCAGGAGTCGGAGGTGTATTAACTACCTGCACAGGTGCGGCGCATGAGCCAAACATCAAGGCAGCAGCCACGCCCGCCACTAAAAGGACCGTTGTGCGAGTGATCGGGAATTTCATTTACTGACCCCCCTGTTCATAATTGTCATTGATCTCTCTGATAGCTCAAGTATCAATCAGCCGACAAACTAAATGAACCGGCCTGAATATTATATAATTTTGAACTGCTTAATTCGAAACTGCGCATATTTTGGTGGCGCCCTGAGCAGAGTTAGATTATATTTTACAGGCAATGCTACGGAAAGGAGGCTCCATACATGAAACAATCGAAATACGATGAAATGGATGGCATTTTTCATCCCGGCAAAGTTGCTATTATAGGAGCCTCGCCGGTTGCCGATATAGCCACCCTTGCCCTGCTTAAAACAAAGATTAAAAACAATGTGTATTTCATTAATCCCAAGTACACTGAGATCTTCGGCCGCAAGTGTTATTCCAGTGTGCTCGACATTAAAGAGCCGATCGACTATGCCATCATCGGCGTCAACGCTAATCTTGTTCCGAGGATAGTCGGCGAATGCATTCAGAGGGGGATCAGGGCGGCCCATATCTTTACTTCCGGCTTCAGCGAAACAGGATCTCCCGAGGGACACGCTCTGGAAAAAGAATTGAGGGACGTTGCCGCCGGCAAGATAAGGATAATCGGCCCCAATTGCTTCGGCATATACTGCCCACGCTCGGGGCTGGCCATCGTCCCTGAATCCAGCGAGGTTGAGGGGAACGTAGGGGTAATCGCCCAGAGCGGCAGCGTGGCGGAGTCCTTTTCTTATTTCGGCAAGACCAAGAACCTGCATTTCAGCAAGGTAGTCAGCTATGGAAATGCCGCGGATCTCGACTGTCCCGACTTCCTGGAATATATGGCAGATGATCCGCAAACAAAGGTAATTGCCCTTTATATCGAGGGATCGAAAAACGGGAAACGGCTGCACGAGGCGCTCAGGTACGCAGCCTGCAGGAAGCCGGTGATAGCAGTCAAGGGAGGGCTGACCGATAACGGCAACCGCGTGGCGAGGTCGCACACGGGCCAGTTGACCGGTACCCCCGCGGTGTGGGAAACCCTTTTCAGGCAGTGCGGCGTGATACAGGTCAGCAACCACGACGAACTGGTAAACACTGTGGCCGCTTTCAGTCACTCTCCTTTGCCCTGCGGCAACCGTGTTTCACTGGTGAGCAATTCGGGCGGCTTCAGTGTTATCCAGACCGACCTCTGCGCAGCCGAGGGAATGGCCGTGCCTCCCTTCGGCGAGAAAACACTGGACAGACTGAGGCAACTGGTGCCGCGGGCGGGCACGAGCATCGGCAACCCTCTGGATGCCTGGCCCATATTCTATAAAGTCTTCCAGAAAGAGGGCAGCCTGAGCGACATCATCAAAGTCGTGGCGGAAGACGATAACATCGACACGCTGGTTTTTATGTTCGATCAGTTCAGGTATATACGCCGGGCGCGCAAACATGAAGCAATCGACCATATGAACCTGGTTATTGGGATGATGCTCGAGGGCAGCTGCTATTGCCGGGACGTATTGGGCAAGCCTGTATTTTTAAGCGTAGCCCTTGATCCTTTCCTGGACGATGACGAGGATAGGAAGGGCAACCTTTTACTGAAAAACGCCTTCGAGCAGAACGGATTCCCGGTCTATCCGGCCAGCGACATCAGCATCAGGGCGCTATCCAGGCTGTATAAATACGCGGCACAGACCGGAAAAGCTATATGACAGGCCTTAAACCGCATGTGGCCAGGAAATGATACTTAATAATACTGCATATATAGACAGGTGACCTTCGTCACTTACACACCGCAGATATCCTGTAAAAATGTTTGGAATGATGTAAAGAGGAGGTTCAACTATGGGCAAATCACTTAAAGGCACTAAAACCGAGCAAAACCTGCTCAAGGCTTTTGCCGGAGAATCCCAGGCCAGGAACAGGTATACCTATTTCGCCAGCCAGGCGCGCAAGGACGGATTCATGCAGATTGCCGATATCTTCGAGGAAACGGCCTTCAATGAAAAGGAGCACGCCAAGATCTTTTTCGAGTACCTGGAGGGAGGCGATGTAGAAATCGTAGCTGCCTATCCGGCAGGTATGATTAAAGATACCGGGACTAATCTGGAAGAGGCTGCGGCAGGCGAGAAGATGGAGTGGACAGCGCTGTACCAGGAATTCTCCAAGGTAGCCAGGGAGGAGGGTTTCCCCGAGGTGGCCGGCTCCTTTGATCAGATAGCTTCGGTGGAGAAATTCCACGAGGCCAGATACAGAAAATTGATCAGCAACATGGCAGAAGCCGAGGTTTTCAAGAAAAAAGGTAAGATTAAGTGGCACTGCACCAATTGCGGCTACGTATACGAGGGCAGCGAAGCTCCAAAGAAGTGTCCGGCCTGCAGGCACCCGCAATCCTATTACGAAGTGCTGGCTGAGAACTACTAAGCCATTCAAGGTATCAACAAGCAGTTTAACAGCTGCCGCACTGTAATATTACAGTGCGGCAGCTGTCACTTTATGATCGGCAAAGGAACATTTTAAACAAACCTGTACCAATTGTGTTTCGACGGTTAACAAGTACTACTTTATTCACAATTCATGATACAGTAACAGTTTTGTCGGTTGGAGTTGAAAAAAGTAAGAGAGACCTCAAAATATAAGTAATAAACACAAATAACTTATAAG
>JAFGHL010000061.1 GCA_016930155.1 Dehalococcoidia bacterium
ATCTCCATCAACTGGCGTGCATCGTCAGCAGACGGGCGTTCTTTTTGCCATTGGTCAGGATTCCAGATCTCAAAGCAATTATTTGTGCCCAGTACTACAGCGGCATCCGATATCGAGCACCTTTCTCGCAGTGTAGATGGCAGGGCTATTCTGCCCTGGTTATCGATATTGACCTCGTTGGCGTTACTGAAGATAAATCGATTGATCCTCCTTTGCTTGTCGGAAACGAGGAAGGTGGTCGAGGCTTGGTTGGCTGTCATCTTGTTCCAGTCAGCCCTGGTATAAGCGGTGATACAGTTATCCGCAACCAGAGTTAAAACCAAGCCGTCTTCGATCTCCCTGCGGAATCTTGGGGGCAGGGGCAGACGTCCCTTGTTATCAACCTTATATTCGTATTCGCCAACAAACATTACGCTTAAACCTGCAAATCCGGTTACACCAGGAGAGCTTCTCTCTCAACCTCTCCTTCAAGATTTCTAATAGCGCTCCAATCCAGCGTGGCCAACTCCTGCACATAATCGCTCAACGCGTGCTCGGGATTTAATGAGTAGTGCGCGATGCCGCTGGTACAGTACTTTTCCTCAACCATTCCCTTTTCAATCAACTCTCTCAGCATTTCGCGGAGATGGTGGTGTGTGATGTCGAGCACATGCGCAATGCAGTCAAGATTGAACTTGGCCTGCGGATGCCTGCCCCAGAAGAGCAGCAGCCTCAAGCGGTGTCCCGTAAAATCATTTTCCCTTAAAAAAGAGATAAGATCGTGATCCGTCATGCTCGTGCTATGACCATTCATTACCATATCGTTTCCCCTTTTTTACCACTTTTTACCACTATGTCCCATTATTTACACTTTTACCCCCACTTGTCAATAGTTTTTCAGGGAAAAGTTAAAAAAAAAGCAGGCTTAATGGCTCCGGCTGTCCGGTTACACAGGCAAAATCCACAAATTGTGGTGACTTAAAAGCAAACTGCACAATATATAGTTTATTAGATCACATGTTCTAGTATTCGCACAGGATGTTCAGCTTGGCAGCAGGTTTGGTAGAACGAGTGAGTTATGGTACAATTACCTGCCTTTTCAGGCGGCAGGAACTTAGCATAAATGTTGAGAATAGACATATTAACGCTTTTCCCGGAAGCCTTTTCAGGTTATCTGGCGCACAGTATCATCGGCCGCGCCCTGGAGAGACGCATTGTCGACATACGTCTGCACAATATCAGGTCGTTCACCCATGACAGGCACCATACGGTGGATGACTATTGTTATGGAGGAGGCGCTGGTATGATAATGAAGCCGGATCCGCTATTTGAAGCTGTGGAATCACTGCGTGGTGAGATAGGGGAAGGCAACTATCCGGTGATATTGCTTACACCCCAGGGCAAGTTATTTACACAGGAGATGGCCGGCACATACGCCGCATTTAATAATTTAATAATGATATGCGGACATTACGAGGGAGTCGATGAAAGGGTGGTCGAGCACCTCGTCACTGATGAGATCAGCATAGGGGATTACCTGTTAAGCGGGGGTGAACCCGCTGCCATGGTTGTAACCGATTGCCTGATCAGATTGTTGCCGGGAGCTATTGGATCGGACATATCTCTGGTGGAAGAGTCACACGTCGATGCATTGCTGGAGTATCCTCAATACACGAGACCGCCTGAGTTCCGGGGATGGAAGGTGCCCGATATTTTGCTTTCGGGGAATCATAAGGAGATATCTGACTGGCGGCGAAAGCAAAGCATCCTGCGTACAGCGCGCAGGCGTCCGGACCTTCTGAAGAAAGCGAAATTGACAGATACTGAGATGAATCTGGTAAAATCAACAGATTTAAATAATAATTGACAGTATTAAATAAAGGAAAGGGATCGATCATGGATATCAATACCATTGGAAAGAATAAGGTGAAGCCGGGGCTGCCCAAGTTGTCCCCCGGCGACAACGTTCGCGTCAGTTTTAAGGTTAAAGAGGCCAGCCGTGAGCGGCTACAGACATTCCCGGGACTGATCATTAAAGTTACCAGGCACAATTCTGGAGGTAATTTTACGGTTCGCAGGGTGACCTCGGGTATTGGTGTTGAGCACACCTTCCCGTTAGCCTCCCCCCTTCTGGAGAAGATTGAGGTCGTGCGCCATGGCAAGGTCAGGCGCAGCAAGCTTTACTATATCAGGCGGCTCAGCACCAAGGAAGCCAGGCTCAAGGAAAGGCGTGAGAGGATTGCCGAGGATATCTCGCCGACCCCTGTCGAAGACATGTTGACTGCTCCTGAGCCTGAGGCTCCCGCAAGCGAAGCCGAATAAGTTGGATGCGATTTGCTGAGGTAGCCGTCGGCGCAGCCGGCGGCCACCGACATACTTTTACTTATTCCGTTCCTCCATCACTTCAAATAGAGCCCGGCTGTGCGGTGCTTGTTCCGTTCGGTCCACGGGTCGTGCGAGGCATCATTACCGGACTGGCGGAAACATCGGCGGTTCCAGAAACACGAGATATCATCAGCAGCATCGCTCCCCTTCCGCTGATCAGCCCTGAACGTATCATGTTGGCAGCATGGATTGCCGACTACTATATTGCTCCCGTTTTCAGCGCCCTTGCTCTTATGCTGCCCCCGGGATTCAATAGCAAAAGGCAGCAGAAGCCCAAACATCTAAAACATCTCATATTGGATGTTGAAAAGGAAGAGTTGCCTGCTGTTTTAGCACGGCTGAAAAAAGCACGGGCTGTTAAACAGGCGGGCATTCTGGAAGTGCTGCAGGCTGCCGGTGGAAAAATGGAGCCCGGGCTGGCTTTAAAAAAGGCAGGATGTGGTCGAGAGGTTATAAAGGCCCTTATATCAAGGCGATTGATAAAAGAAATTGACGAGGAAATAGTTCGAGATCCTTTAACCAGGACTGATCATCCGCTCGAGTTTCCTCTGCAGTTTACAGATGGCCAACAGGCGGTCTGGAATCCCATATGCGACGCCATACGGTCGGCCGGGGGTGAAGCTGCATCCTCCATATTTCTGCTGCATGGTGTGACAGGAAGCGGAAAGACCGAAATTTATCTTCAGGCTCTAGTCGAGACGGTTAAAATGGGCAGGAAAGGTATATGTCTGGTGCCGGAGATATCATTGACGCCACAGGTGATCGACCGTTTCTTTGCCAGGTTCCCGGGCAGGGTTGCTGTAATACACAGTTCGCTCACATCGGGAGAGCTGTACGATGAATGGCATCGCGTGGCCCGCGGCGATTTCGATATAGTCATCGGGCCGCGTAGCGCCGTATTCTCTCCTCAGCCGGACCTGGGCCTTATCATAGTGGACGAGGAGCACGAGTGGGCCTATAAGCAATTTGAGAAGTCGCCACGCTATCATACTCGCGAGGTGGCCATTCATCTGGCCCGGCTGACCAACTCGGTGTTAATCATGGGCAGCGCTACCCCTGATGTAGAAACCTATTATCGCTCCACGCGATCTGAATTCCAGCTGGTTGAGTTATCCGAGAGGGTCACGCCACTGGGGCAATCGCCCCTTCCTGAAGTCGATATTGTGGATATGAGGCGCGAGCTTAAAAGCGGTAACCATGGTATTTTCAGCCGCGCGCTGCAATCAGCCATGACAGAATCGCTGAACCGTCATGAGCAGATTATCCTGTTTATCAATCGCAGGGGCAAGGCCACTTTCGTAGCCTGCTATGATTGCGGATACGTTATGAAGTGCAGGCGTTGTTCCGGCGCCCTGACCTATCATTCTGCGGAGAAGCGCCTTATCTGCCATCGTTGTCGGCGATCTTATCCTGTGCCCCGTCAGTGTCCCCACTGCACGGGCCGGGAGATAAAATTTTTTGGGATCGGTACCGAATCTGTCGAGGCGGAGTGCCGCAAACTCTTCCCTCGTGCAGGCATCATTCGCTTTGACAGCGACGCGATCAAAGACGTACTCATGTTACGGTCGATAGTGGACTCCTTCCGCAAACGGCATATTGACATATTAGTCGGGACACAGATGCTGGCAAAAGGGCTGGACTTCCCTGGAGTTTCACTGGTTGGGATTGTGAGCGCCGACACGAACCTGAACCTGCCCGATTTCAGGTCAGGGGAGAGAACCTTTCAACTGCTCTGCCAGGTGGAGGGTCGGGCTGGACGCGGAATCTTCAGTGGGAGAGCCATAGTTCAGACCTACAATCCGGACTACTATGCCGTAAAGTACGCAGCAAGGCATGACTATACGGGCTTTTACACCAGTGAGATAAGCTACAGACGTGAATTCGGTTACCCGCCTTTCAACAGCATGGCGAGGATGGTTTTCAGCCACTCCAACGAAAGCAAATGTTTCAAAGAAGCCGAGCGCATGGCCGGACTTATCGATCAAACGATAGCCGTGAAAGGACTGCTCGGAATTAAAATTGTTGGGCCGGCGCCGGCTTTCGTCATGAGACTTCGTGGCAAATTCCAGGTGCAGATTATATTAGTGGGACGTGGGCTGCACAGCCTGCTTCAGGATATAGACTTGCCTATGGGATGGATTTTAGACGTTGACCCTGTGGGTATGCTTTAATTATTTATCATGTCAGTGCTGAAGATACGCATCAATCCCGACCCTGTTTTGCGCAAGAAAGCTTTGAAGGTCACCAACATAGATGAGTCGGTGTGCCGCCTTATTGATAACATGGTTGAGACGCTGCGGGCATCATCTGGGGTTGGCCTGGCCGCGAATCAGGTGGGTGTACCGCTGCGTATTGTGATCATACAGATTCCGGACGAGGAGCTAATGGTACTGATTAATCCTGAGATTATTGAGACCACCGGGGAGCGTATGGTCGTTGAAGGATGCCTGAGTATACCCGGATACCAGGCCGAAATATGCAGGGCAGAGATCGTGAAGGTCAAAGCTAAAGGGCGCGACGGCAAGCTGATACGTAGAAAAGCTTCCGATCTCTTAGCGCAGGCCATACAACACGAGGTGGATCATCTCAATGGTGTGCTATATATCGATTATCTCGACGATATGAGCCAGTTGGTCAAAACCGCTGCTGGATTCTGATTGGATAGCCCTCGCATTCTGATCAACCGGTCCAATCCATTTCTACCACGAATTTACCTGTCCAGTTCTCCATCGACACCGGATAAAAACCCGGAGTGTCTTTGACGATCTGGAATTCCACATCCTGTGTCTTGCCGGGGGCTAACGTAACATCGTGTTGTGCTTCGGCTATACCCTTTATCCTCAGGATAAGCGGATGGCTGCCTGTTATTTCACCTGTATTGGTAACCGATGCCGTGATAATAACAGGCTGTCCTTGACGTACTCGTTCCGGTGAGATAGAAAAATTGCTTACCGTGAATGAAGGTGGAGTGAGAGGAATAGCCGTAAAAAATCCTCCCAGTCCTTCGATATCGGCATAGTAATCCCCCGGGGCGTCCTTTACAACAACGAAGCTTGCGCTCTGGCTGGCGCCCGGGGTCAGTGTCATATCGGTAATGTTTTCCACCACTCCGCCCACACGCAGTACAACGCTGTATTTCCCGATCTGCGCGCCGTTGTTAGAGACTATTATACTGATATTCACGGGCTCGCCGACTTTAACATGGTTGGGTGTGATGGTGAGGTTACTTACTGTGAATTTGGGCATGCCCATTTGCTGGAAGGGCGCTGCCTGCTGAGCCCCGGGCTGCATGGGAGAATACATACCCTGTGGACCCGTGACTGGCACAGGAGATTGTCCTATCGTGTGAGGCGCCTGCGGCATGCCTGCGCCAGTCTGAGACGGCATGTGTGGTATGGGTGGGGCGGGCGGTTGCGATCCGAAGGGCATGCCGGGCGGCTGTCCGAATGGAGCTCCTGAAATCGGGGGAGGTATCCCGTGTCCCGGCTGTGGATGCATAACCAGCGGCATGCCTTGACCTGGCTGCGGCGGCATACCAGGAGACATACCCTGACCCAGCGGTTGGCCCGGATGCTGTTGCCCTGCCTGCTGCATATGTGGCCCCTGCGGGAATTGCTGACCCTGCGAGAATTGCGGTGCCTGCGGAAATTGTGGTCCCTGCATGGAAGCAGGCTGCATGCCCTGAGGAGGTGTTGGTCCCATGCCCGGCTGTGCATGTTGTGGCAACGATGGCTGCATACCAGGCTGAGATTGGAACGGAGTCTGCATACCTATGGGTGGTTGACCCGGTTGCTGGACTCCGGGCGTCATGCCGGAAGCGGACATATCGAATGGTGTTCCTGATGGGACTGGTCCCTGCATACCCATTTGCATCCCTTCAGGCATACCCTGCATACCTGGCATCCCCGGCATGCCCGGTCTCTGCATCTGGCCAGGGAACGGAAAGATTTCGGGACCTCCGGGCTGTCCTGCCTTGCCCTTGCCTTTTACCTGTTTCTGGTCGGGGGCTCTTTGTGCTCCCGCCTTACCTTTGCGGGATGGTTTGAGTACCATCAGGACGATCAATAATATGATCACACCCAGAACAACACCAAAAAATGCCCAGATATACCAGGGGAACATATCTAAAAATGATCCACCCTTGACTGTGAAGAAACCCTGTAGGTTTCCTATTGTAACATCATTGTTGCCGGCAGTCTGGGCGGTGACTGTAAATACAATGTCTTCGCTTTCGGCAGGGCCCAGCGCCAGCTGTTTAGCAGTGCCTGCAGCGGTGCCGTTCACCTTGACCGACAGAGGATAGGTTATATCGAAGGGGCTATCGTTGGTTGCCTTGACTTTTATAGTGACTATTTTACCCTGCTCGACGTCGACAGGCGAGATAAAAGGAACTCCTTTGGTCAATGTCAGGCCTTCGGGCAGGTCGGAAGCATCATCCGCTGCTATGGAAGGCGTGTCAGCTACAGACGGCCCGGTATGCACCGGATTATTGATGCTAACCACGTCAGTAAAAGAATGATTATTCGCGTTTACATTAAATGGCAGGAAAACAGCCGATAAAATCAGCAGGGCTATCGGTAACGATATTAGCATCCTTCTCATTAATATATAGCCTCCAATAGATTTACCGCATACAACCTGATAATACTCTACTCTAAAACTAAGTGTAAATCAATACTAAATCAGTTGCCACCTCTATTTTCAATTGAATTCAGGCGATCCTCATCCATTCCGAAGTAATGGGCTATTTCATGTTTGACCGTTTTGATGATCTCACGCTTGATTTCAGCTTCCGACCCGCATTGGGCCTCCAGCGGCTTCTGAAAGATGGTTATCCTGTCGGGCAGCACCAGGTTATAGCTCTGGTCGCGATGCGTAATCGGCGTTCCTTCGTATAATCCAAGGAGCTCATGCCTGTCCCTGAGGCCGACGCTTTTCAGTTGCTCTTTGCTCGGCCAGTCCTCGACAAAGATCTCCACGTTATCTAAAAGTTGCCTGAACTCCTCGGGAAGGCTCGATATCGCCTGAGCAACCTGTTCTTCGAATGTTTCTCTCTGCATATTTTGATTTTTCCCGTTTCATGATACCAATTTTTCATAACTATGGCACCAATATTGTGGGAATTAATTCTTGCATTAGCCAACGGTGGTGTACGGCTCAGCTATAGCTGCGCAGCTGTATTATATTGACGATCGAAGGCATAGAGGCTAAAATTCTGTCTATTATGAAAGCTGCGAGCCGCTATAATCCACAGGAAATCGAGAAGAAATGGCAGGATAAATGGGCCCGGGACCGTTTATATGAAGTTAAGGAGAACGATCCAAAGCCTAAATTCTATGCCCTGACCATGTTCCCGTACACATCGGGCGATTTACACATCGGACACTGGTACGCTATGGCCCCTTCCGATGTGTATGCCAGGTACAAAATGATGCAGGGATTCAACGTCATGCATCCCATGGGCTTCGATGCCTTTGGCCTTCCGGCTGAGAATAAAGCTATAGCTACCGGCGTTAATCCGGCCGATTGGACCATGAAGAACGTCGAGAATATGAGGCGACAGCTACGTACGATCGGGGCTATCTATGATTGGAGTCGGGAGGTAATAACCTGCCAACCCGAATATTATAAATGGACTCAGTGGTTTTTCCTCAAGCTGTATGAGGCAGGGCTGGCCTATCGTGGCAAGGCTGCTGTCAACTGGTGCCCACGCTGCCAGACCGTACTGGCCAATGAACAGGTGGTGGGAGACGGATTATGCTGGCGTTGCGAAAGCATTGTAGAAAAGAAACAGCTCGAGCAATGGTTTTTCCGCATAACCAAATATGCTGATGAGCTGCTTGATTTTAAAGGTATAGACTGGCCGGAACGTATACGTATCATGCAGACCAACTGGATCGGTAAAAGCTACGGCGCCGATATATCCTTCGGGCTCGATCAGCCCGGCGTCAATGAAAAGGAGATAAGGGTCTTTACTACGCGTCCGGACACTCTTTTCGGCGTGACCTTCTTCGTTATCGCTCCTGAACATCCGCTGGTGCCGGCACTGACCACAGCGGATCGAAAGGAAGAGGTGGAAGCTTACGTGCGCAGGGCGCAGCGGCAGACCGAGTTTGAAAGGACGGCGGCCGAGACCGAGAAAACAGGTGTTTTCCTTGGCAGCTATGTGATCAACCGTGTTAATGGAGAAAAGGTACCTATCTGGACAGCCGATTATGTACTGCCCCAGTACGGCACGGGCGCAGTAATGGGTGTGCCGGCTCATGATCAGAGAGACTTTGATTTCGCCAAGAAATACGGCATTCCTATCAGGACCGTGGTGGCGCCGCTGGACTGGGATGGCGGCGACCTGCCTTCTGCCCACGTTGAGGGCGGCCGTATGGTCAATTCAGGGCGGTTTAACGGTCTGACCGATCAGGAAATGATCGAAGCAATATGTGGTTTTCTCAAAGAAAAGGGATGGGGAGGGAAGACTATTACATACCGCTTGCGAGATTGGTTGATATCTCGCCAGAGGTACTGGGGTGCGCCCATACCCATGGTATATTGCAGTAAATGCGGTCTTACACCTGTGCCTGAGAAAGACCTTCCGGTGCTGCTGCCACCGGATGTGGAGTTCAAGCCGACGGGAGAATCACCTCTCAAGTACTGCGAGTCGTTCGTCAATACCAGGTGCCCTAAATGCGGTTCACCTGCCACGCGTGAAACAGATACCATGGACACGTTCATGTGCTCATCATGGTATTTCTTGCGTTATACAAGCCCGGGCTGCGATACGCATCCCTTCGATAAAAACAGACTCAAATACTGGATGCCGGTGGACCTGTACACGGGAGGCGCTGAGCATGCCACCATGCACCTGCTGTATTCAAGGTATTTTGTGAAGGCCATCAGGGACATGGGGATTGTTGATTTTGACGAGCCTTTCATACGGCTTTTCAACCAGGGCATCATCGGAAGCCAGGGCGAGAAAATGAGTAAATCGAAGGGTAATGTTGTGACTCCCGACGACTATGTCTCTCAAATGGGGGCTGATGCAGTGCGAGTTTACCTCATGTTTGTGGGACCCTGGGAACAGGGAGGGGACTGGAATGATAACGGCATCGTGGGCATGCACAGGTGGCTGAATCGTGTATGGAGTTTGGTAACAAAGGATTATGAGGAAAAAAGTATTGATTCTGAATCCTCTAAAGAGTGCCTGCGAACTATGCATAAAACAATAAAGAAGGCTACCGGTGATATAGAGCGGTTCAGATTCAACACCATGCTGTCGGCGCTGATGGAATATACCAATATGTTGATCAAATTGCTGGAGGCGGGCAGCATTGCTGCGGCAGAATGGAAGGAGGCCATCAGGACGTTGTTGATATTGATGGCGCCTTCAACTCCGCATATGGCAGAAGAGCTATGGGTGGCATCGGGTTATCCTTACAGCATACACAAGCAGCCATGGCCGGCCTGGGATAAGGAACTGGCTGCCGATGAAGAAGTCACTCTGGTGGTCCAGATCAATGGAAAGCTGAGAGATAAAATTACTGTGCCAGTTGACATCGGCGAGGAAGAGGCAGTCAAGCTGGCCTTTGCCCAGGAACGCATCAAGGCATATATTACAGGCAAGAGCATAGCCAAAAAGATATACGTGCCAGGTAAATTGCTTAATATCGTACTTAAATAGCAGGCAGGAAGGACATACAGATACTATTTAGATTAAAGGGGTGAAACAATGCTGGAACCGCTATTGACTGAGAAACAAAAGGCGTTGAGGGAGGAAGTACGAAAGTTTGTAAAAGCTGTTCCCAAGCAATTGCTACAGGATATGGACGCCGACAAAGTTCGCTATCCACGGGAATACGTGGTCAATCTGGCAAAAAACAACCTGCTTGGCCTGCGGTTTGATCCTGCCTATGGAGGCAGGGGATTAACGTGGGTGGACGAGGTCATTGCGCTGGAGGAGATAGGTGTATTGGGCATGTCGCTCGGCTGTCTTTTCTCGCTGGTAAGCATCGTGGGAGAAGCGCTGGATGTATTCGGCACGGATGAGCAGAAAAAGAAATACCTGGAGCCGTTGCTGAAGGGCAAGATATTCTGCGCGGAAGCATTGACCGAGCCGAGAGGAGGTTCCGATTTCTTCGGGGCGACGACCACTGCCGTACAAAAAGGCGACTACTATATATTAAACGGGCAGAAACGATTCGTTGTGGGAGCGGATGGGGCGGACATTTTCCTTGTATATGCCAGGACCGAGGGGGCGTCGGGGAAATCCATCAGCGCCTTTATTGTGGAGAGGGACATGGGTGTGGAAGCCAAGTATATCTATGGACTGCTGGGAACGCGGGGCGGCGGCGCAGGTAGATTGGTTTTTAAAGATTGCAAAGTACCCAGGGAAAATCTGGTGTTAGGTCTGAATAGAGGCGCAGACGTATTTAACCAGATGATGATACCTGAGAGGATGACCTCCGCCGCAGGAGCTGTCGGATTGGCCAGAGCTGCACTGGAGTTGGCCACCAGGTACAGTGATAAGCGTAAGGCATTTGGCCGCAAGATACGTGAGTTTGAGGGGGTGAGTTTCAGGGTAGCGGACAGCATTATCAAGCTGGATGCTGCCAGCATGCTGGTTTATGGAGCATCGAAGGCCGTTGACACTATGGGCAGCACAGGTTATTCGCGACGCCTAGTGTCTGAGGCCAAGCGCTTTGCGACCGAATCTGCCTGGGAGATAATCAATAATGCTATGCAGGTGGTGGGTGGTATAGGATATACAAATGTGTATCCCATAGAAAAGATGCTAAGGGATGCCCGGCTGTCGATCATTTGGACCGGCACCAGTGAGATAATGAATCTCATAATTCAGCATGAGTATTATAGAGAAACCCTAAAGTCTGTCGTCGCTGTGCGTGATGTCGAAGATGATGCCCAGGAAGCTCACGCCGCTGACGAGAAAATATACGAATAATCCGGTGTGATGAAGCTGGATAGGATGGACCTTATTGCAGGAGAGTATGGAGCATCGGATCGAGATATTGCGTGGCCGTATTGAGAAAGCGTGCCTCAGAAGCCGGCGCGACATAGCGGGAATTAAACTTATAGCGGTCACGAAGAATTTCACATCAGGGTCGGTGCGGGCAGCATTCAACTGCGGATTAAGAGATTTTGGGGAGAACCGCGTTCAGGAAGCTGTAGCAAAATACAGCGAGCTTGCAGACGTAAGGCGACAGATAATGCTGCATTTCATAGGCCATTTGCAAAGTAATAAAGTCGGTGATACCCTGCAGGCAGTTGACATAATACATAGTATAGATACATTACGGCTGGCTGAATTTATCAATAATAGAACTGACAGGCCGGTCAATGTTTTATTGGAGGTTAACCTGTCAGGTGAGAAGACAAAATACGGGTTCTCCAGGGGTGAGCTTAAGCTGGCGATCGATTGGATATCAGCTATGCCAAATATGAATGTACTGGGGCTTATGACGATTGCGCCGGTTTGCAACAACGCAGAGGAGGTCAGGCCGTTGTTTGCAGAAATGAAAAGACTTAACTCGGACTTTGGATTGACGGAGCTGTCTATGGGCATGACGGATGACTTTGAAGTGGCTGTGGAAGAGGGCGCTACCATGATAAGAATTGGACGTGCCATATTCGGTGAGAGGAGCTGAAGCATGAAGGTTGCTGTAATAGGTGGAGGTACCATGGGTGGTGCGCTGGTGAAGAGCATATTACGCGCCAGGCTGGCGTTAAAAGGTGATATCGTTGTTAGCGATGTCTCCCGTGATCGGCGGGACATGATAAAAAAGAGGCATGGTGTAGCAGTTACTGATAATAACGTACAAGCGGTAGAGGGTGCTGATGCAGTTATTCTGGCTGTTAAGCCGCAGGAGATGGCCGCGGTATTGGGCCGGCTATCGGGGCACCTGGCATCGCAGCTTGTTATATCGATTGCGGCCGGAATCAGCCTGGACACAATATCACAGATTTCGAAGCAAAGTGCGCTGGTACGTGCTATGCCCAATACACCAGCCCAGGTCGGTAAAGGCATGACGGTCTGGACATCATCCGGCGAGCTGGCGTTGGAGAAGCATGATATGGCCAGGAAGATACTGGCGTCGATGGGAGAGGAAATGTATCTCAAGGACGAAAGATATCTGGATATGGCCACGGCAGTCAGCGGCAGCGGTCCTGCGTACGTATTCCTGTTTATCGAAGCTCTCATAGACGCCGGAGTCCACATAGGCCTGACCAGGGATATGGCGCAGATTCTTGTAATCGAGACAGTTGCCGGCTCGGCCGAGGCGATGAAAAAAATGTCCAGGCATCCTGCTGAGTTAAGAAACATGGTTACCTCGCCGGGGGGCACAACCGCAGAGGCTTTGTTTCGCCTTGAGAGTGGAGGTTTCCGGTCACTTGTAATCAGTGCAGTAATGGCAGCTTATGAGAAAGCGCAGAGATTAGGATCAAAGAAGGCGGGATAGATCATTCAGCCGTGCTGCCTAACCGGCCACAGGCTTTCGACAATACAGGACCGTGCTTTTGGGGAAGATGTGGTTCAGGCCGCTTTCCAGCCATTTTGTATAGCGGTGGCCGTTATAGATATCCCAGACCAGGAATTTATAATATTGCGAGGGCACGAAAGCCTTCTCGTTCTTGAGTCCGAACAGTCCTTTAGACCACCAGTAAATGGAATGAAGCGCATGTTTGTATCTGACAGCGAATATGTCCAGGCCGTACTTCTTGAGCAGCTCCATAATCTCTGATTGCTTGTATATCCTGATATGTCCGCCGGGAGAATTGTGATAGTCGTCCGATATTTTCCAGCAGACCGATTCGGCAAAATGTGATGGTACGCTTACCGCCAGGATTCCGCCGGGCTTAAGTACACGGTTGAATTCTGATACTGCGGTAGAATCGTCAGGCACATGCTCAAGCACCTCTGAGCATACAACCTTATCGAAAAACTCGTCCTCGAAGGGCAGCCTGGTCACGCTTCCGGAGACGAGGTGCCAGACGCCCACTGTCTCTTTCGCCTTGTCCATCTCGTGGAGCATAGTCCAGGCGTGCTTGAGGCTGGCGGCGTCAAGGTCGAATGCCACAGAGCGGCCTTTGTTAACTTTGCACACCTGCCAGATGTGGCGGCCATGACCGCAACCGGCGTCGAGTATGTTTTCATTGCCGTTGATCTCGAGGAGATCAAGGTCGATGGTAAGCATATATAAAGGTTATCCCGTGCCTTGATATTACTGAGGTGTCTTGCCGGGATGAAGTTTCTTCCATTTTTCCAGGAGTTGGTCTTTGCTTTCCTTTTGGGTGGGGTCGGCTACGCAGCAGTCTACCGGGCATACTTCGGAGCACTTGGGTTTGTCGAACCATCCGATGCATTCCGTGCACTTGGAGGGATCGATAACATAGATGGTCTCTCCCTCTTTAATAGCCTCGTTCTTGCACTCTGCTTCACACGCACCGCAACTGATACAGTCATCGGTTATCTTGTAAGCCATCCTTTTGGCACCTCCAATAATGTATTAAATGATTTAAGATTAAAATGCCGTAAATATGCTACCAGATTTCCGCCTGATTGAATACTTCAGGGCAGCAGCTTATTATTCAGGGCAGCGCTGACGTGTGCCGGCATCATGTCGTCGAGGTTGCCGCCAAGATTGATTATCTCTTTTAACAGGCTCGAGCTGAGAAACTGGTAACGAAGATTTGCCATAAAGCATACAAGCTCGATATCCGGCGCCAGCTTCTTGTTCATCAGCGCCATCTCAAACTCGCGTTCGAAATCCGAACTGGCCCTCAATCCCCTGACGAGCACCTGCGCTCCAGCCTTTCGGGCAAACTCCACCGTTATGCCCGAGTAGGATGTCACCTGTACGTTTTTATAGTCAACCACCGCTTTGCGGGCCAGCTCCACCCTTTCCGCGGCGCTAAAGAGCAGAGATTTCTGTGGTATATCGTATACGCCTATTATTAACTTCTCAAATATGGACGACGCCCTCTTCACGATATCGAGGTGCCCGTTGGTTATGGGATCAAAGCTGCCCGGGTAGAACGCTGTAGTCAAGATGTGGCCTCCTTCTGGTATATTGAAATGCAGGTATCACCATACCTTTTCTCTTTAATCTTCGCAAGGTTATTATACCTAACCTGCAGAGCCGAGCGTGCCGCATGCGAGGTAGTGACCAGCGTTTCGCTCGATACCAGCCTGGATTTGCCCAACTCGGTCAGTAGATCACCCAGGCAGGTGTCGGCGTATGGGGGATCCAAAAACACCAGGTCGTAGGCGCATTCTAAGAAGCCAATCGCTTTCGTCACCGGGCAACAGTATACATGAGCCTTGTCAATAAATCCCGTTTTTGCCAGATTCTGCTTTATCACCTGACAGCATCTGTTGTTCTGATCGACAAAATCAACCCAGCCCATTCCACGGCTCAAGGCTTCGAGACCGAGCGCGCCGCTGCCCGCGAAAAGGTCGAGGCCTCTCTCCCATCCGGTTGCCATAGCAGCCAGCATGGAAAAGATAGCTTCACGGACCTTGTCAGTGGTCGGTCTTACCAGCTGTCCGGGAAGGGTTCTGATTATCTGACTCCTGGCGGAGCCTCCAGTAATACGCATTTTGGCTGATGTTAAAAGGCCGCGACCGATGAAATAATAGTTATCCGAGGCCTAATTATAATACTGCATATCATTCGTAAGTCAAACTTGCTGAACGACCTATTAAACCGGTTTTGACATCGTTTTATGAATTGTAATATACTATCCAACGGTTTTTGAGAGGAGAACTTCACAAAGTGCTGGAACAGTACGGCTACGTCGGAATTCTGCTCATAGTCGCCATTCTATTCACGATCACTATCCCTATGCTTCCGATGTTGTTGAAGAGGATAGGACTCATCCCCAGCAAGAAAAACCCTACCAAGATTCAGCAATATGAATGCGGCATGCAGACGGTAGGCAAGACGCGGATACAGTATAACTTCCGATACTATTTGTTTGCAGTTCTATTTGTGCTGCTCGATATGCTGACCATTTTCCTGTATCCGTGGGCGGTTAATGTCAAAGATCTTGGAGCTGGTGGGCTTGTTGCGGTGGGTATAATACTGATTTTATTGACAGTCGGATATATATATGCCTGGCGCAAAGGGGCCCTGCAGTGGAAATAATAAGACCCGAAGTATCCACACCTCAGGAAGCCGACCTGGCAGAAGGCAAGCTGATCAACTCCTTCATGGAGACCTTCACCAGCCAGTGTCCTGATCCGGACAAATGGCTGGACGAGGATATTCGTCGTAATGTACTGCTGACCACCGTGGATGCTGCAGTTGCATGGGCAAGGCAACGCTCCATCTTCCCGTTGATCTTCGGAACCGCATGCTGCGCATTTGAGATGATTGCGGCATCCGGTCCCCGATTCGATCTATCCCGTTTCGGCATGGACATTATCCGTTTTTCGCCGCGCCAGGCTGACGTGATGCTCATAACAGGTACGATAACCTGGAAAATGGCTACAGCGGCCAGGATGATCTACGACCAGATGCCAGAACCCAAGTGGGTCATAGCAGTAGGCGCTTGCGCTATCAGCGGCGGAACTTTCCGGGAATCCTACAGCGTTGTCCCGGGCGTCAACCACATCATGCCGGTGGATGTATATGTGCCGGGCTGCCCGCCCAGGCCGGAAGCTATGATCCATGGCATCAACAGGCTGCATGCCAAGATAGTCAAGGGGACCATTGACAATCCCAATTTAGCATTGAAGTAAGGGACAGGTAATCGTACCACATGACAGTCGCTGTTAATACTGAAGAAACCGGTAAAAGGATTGAGGAAGCCATTCCGGGTTCCGTTGTTTCCAGCGATGAGGGATCGCTCACCGTCGACAGCAAAGCGCTGGCGCAGGTGTCCGAGTTCCTCAAGAACACACCCGGGTTGGAGTTTGATTACCTGACCGTCCTGACTGCCGTGGACTACCTTGGCTATTTCGAGGTGATTTACCGGCTGGTCTCCCTGAGAAATAACCAGAGTCTGATCTTGAAGACGCGTGCTTATGGCAGGGAAAATCCTACCGTCCCGTCGGTCACCGGTACATGGCGCGCGGCTTATTACCAGGAACGCGAGGTATTCGATTTATTGGGTATCAAGTTCGAAGGGCATCCCGACCTGAGAAGACTTCTTCTGTGGGAGGGCTTCAACGGACATCCTCTGCGGAGGGATTACCTGTAAAATGCCTATCAAGACAGAGCAATTCTATTTAAATGTCGGCCCTCAGCATCCGTCCACGCACGGTGTTTTTCGTTTAAGGTTGTCGCTGGATGGCGAAGTGGTCACCGATGTTGAGCCCATAATTGGCTACCTGCACCGCGGAATAGAGAAGCTGGCCGAGAGCCGTACTTATACTCAGATCATTCCATTGACCGACAGGCTGGATTACCTGGCCTCGATGACGGACAACGTAGCTTACTGCCTGGCCGTGGAAAAATTGGCTGGAATCAAGATCCCGGAGCGCGCCGAGTATATCAGGGTGATTTTTTCAGAGCTGATGCGTATCTCCAGCCATATGATGGCTGTCGGCTTCTACCTGAACGACTGTGGCGCCTTCTTCACTCCAGTGCTCTACATGTGGCGCGAGAGAGAGAAGATCATCGACCTTTTCGATATGGTCTGCGGACAAAGGCTGCTGTATAACTACATGCGGGTGGGTGGAGTCAGCCAGGATATCCCGGACGAATTCCTTCCCGCGATTAAGAAGTTCGTGGCGGAAATGCCGCGTTATATCGGGGAATACAATCAACTCATCAAGCAAAATGAGATATTTCTGGCCCGTAGCAAGGGAGTGGGTATATTACCGAAGGAGACTGCCATCAATATCGGCGCCAGCGGCCCGGTTCTGCGCGCCAGCGGCGTTAAATGGGACATCCGCAAGATGGATCCCTATTCTATCTATGACAGGTTTGATTTTGAAGTGCCGACCGGCGACGCCGGCGACTGCTATGACAGGTACTGGGTACGCATACAGGAGATGACGCAGAGCCTGCGTATCATCGAACAAGCAATCAGCCAGATGCCGGCGCAGGGACCTGTATGCTCGGATGTGCCGCAGTTTTTCAGGCCGCCGCCGGGTGAAACATATGGATATATTGAAGCTCCAAAAGGCAATCTGGGCTTCTATATAGTAAGCGATGGATCGATAGCGCCGTACAGGCTGCATATTTATCCTCCCACCCTGATTAACATAACAGCTCTGAAAGATATGATGATCGGGTGGAAAGTTGCCGATTTAATCATCATTTTCGGCAGCATGGATGTCGTGCTGGGAGAAATAGACCGCTGATGACACTGCTTGATCAGTTTCAACTGATACTTAAAAATGCCGGCTGGCCGGACTGGGCGGTTTACCTGACGCCGGCTATCGTGGGCATACTGATCATTATTATTTTTGTGCTCACCGTCGTCATTGTATTCATCTGGTGGGAACGACGTCTGATCAGCCGGTTTCAGATCCGGCTGGGCCCCAACCGCTGCGGTCCCGAAGGTATTCTTCAGCCGATCGCTACTGCCGTCAAGATCCTTCTCAAAGAGGATATTGTGCCGGAGAAAGCAGACAAGCTGATCCATTTCATTGCACCCATCATCGTATTTGTACCTATACTGCTGATTTTTGCGGTTGTGCCGTTTGGGGATGGCGCCATCCTGGTCGACCTGAACGTGGGCATCATCTACGTCATTGCCATCAGCTCGATATCGGTGATCGGCATTTTCATGGCCGCCTGGGGATCGGGCAATAAGTACTCATACATATCAGGCATGCGCAGCATCGCCCAGATGGTCAGCTACGAGATACCGGTTGTGTTATCCATCGTAGGTATCGCCCTGGTGACGGGCTCCTTCTCCATGCTCAAGATTGTTGAAGCGCAGAGTATACCATTTATATTGTTGCAGCCGCTGGGGTTCCTCATCTTCTTTCTCGGTTCCCTGGCGGAAATGAACCGGTCGCCGTTCGACCTGCTGGAAGCTGATTCCGAGATAGTCGCTGGCTACCACATCGAGTATTCCGGCATGAAATTTGCCATGTTTTATTTAGGTGAATATGGCGTGGCACTGGCCTACTCGGGAATCATCACCACACTTTTCCTCAGCGGCTGGCAGGGTCCGCTGCTGCCGCCGGTCCTGTGGTTTATCGTTAAGGTCATGCTGGTCTTCAGCCTCATCATCTGGATGCGCGCCACTTTGCCCAGGCTGAGGGTCGACCAGTTGATGGCGTTTGCCTGGAAATTCCTGCTCCCCATGGCGGTCATTAATCTGGTGCTGGTAGCCATAGAGGTGCTGGCGTTGCCGGCCGGATTGCAATGGGTGATGGTTATACTGAACTTCGGTCTGGCCGCAGTCCTCATCCTGCTCTGGTCCAAGTTATTTACCTTGGGAGGTGGCAGGGTTGAAGTTTGAGCGCTACGGAGCCGGCATAGTTAAGGGGATGGCGTTAACCCTGAAGCACCTCTTCAGGGCACCCATCACAGTCCAGTACCCTGATGAGAAACTGAATATATCGCGCAGGACCAGAGGGAATGAGTTGATCTGGTTTCCGGAAAAATGCACCGGATGCGGTACATGTACCAAGGCCTGCTTGCAGGGCAATATTATACTGGTAACTCACCGGGGCGAGGAAAGTAAATTCGTCGTTGATAAGTTCGAGCTCGATTCAGGCCGTTGTATATTCTGCGGGCTGTGTGTGGAATCGTGTCCTTATAATGCGCTGGCCATGGGTCTGGACTATGAATGCGCGAAGTACAGTCGCAAAGACCTGATCTTGAGCAAAGAGAAGCTGTCTGTTTCGGATGATCACCAGCCCAGCGCATACTGCAGACCGGAGTTCGATGACCGGCTGCCTGAGCAAAGCTTGCTGCTTTACGACCGTGATAAGGGCGGCCAGAAATTGAAATTCCTGCCTTTAAGCAAACGAAAGAGGGGTTCCGGTGCTTGAGATAGTATTCGCCTTGTTGGCAGTCATAGCGGTGGCGTCCGCCGTCGCCGTGATAGTGGTACGAGACATCTTTCGTGCTGCGCTGTGCCTGATCGTGCTTTTCATGACGGTTGCCGGCGTTTATCTGCTGCTGCACGCAGATTTCCTGGCCATCGTACAGATACTTGTCTACGTGGGGGCAATCTCTATTCTTATTATCGTGGCCATCATGCTCACCAGGGACGCCAGGCAGGGGCCGCCATTGGGCAACCTGAAATATCCGGCAGCCATAGTAGCGATACTGCTTCTGGGAGTTGTTGCTTTCGGGATTATCAATACTGTATTCGTCATGCCGGACAACGCACCCCTTGAGGAAACCGTCAAGCCTCTGGGCAAGGCGCTCTTCGGCGATAGCGGTTACCTCTTGACCATGGAGATAGCGGTCGTAATGCTGTTGTCAGCAATACTTGGAGCAATCGCGGTAATCAGGGAGAAATGATGTTTAGCGCAGGATTGGACCAGTACCTGGTTTTATCGGCAGTGCTCTTCTGCATAGGGCTCTTCGGAGTCCTCACGCAGCGAAACGTGATCAAGGTCATTATGTGCCTGGAGATAATGCTAAATGCAGTGAACATAGCTTTAATCGCCTTCTCGCAATATATCACACCCGTGACTTTGACCGGTCAGATTTTCGCCATCTTTGTTATGGTGGTAGCGGCTGCCGAAGTAGCCGTCGGGATTGCCATCATATTCACTGTGTACAGGAACCGCGAAAGCGTGGATATTGAAAATTTCAACATCTTGAAATGGTAATGTTATGTGGGTTCAAGTTAAAAGCGCACCGAATCTGATGATAGCCGAGATGTGGAAGGAATTCTTCGAAGGCGAAGGGATTCCCACCAGGCTGTTGCCCGATTCCGATAGACTGGAGATCAGCGAGTCGGTCCCGTACAGGGTATACGTATCACAGGAGCGGGTACATGTCGTCGAGGAGGTCTTAAGGAAACTATAATGCCGACACAGGTTCCCTGGCTTATTTTCTTAATACCGTTCATATCTTTCCTGTTAATCGGGCTGGTGCTCAGGCCGTTCATCAATAAACGACCGTTGATCGGAGGATATGTCACCATCGGGGCAGTAGGCATATCTTTTGCGCTGTCGCTGTGGTTGCTGAGCGTGGTCATTGCCGCACCTGGACATGTGCTGCCTGTGGATGATATCGAGTGGGCCATAATTGGAAATCTGAGCATACACATCGGCGTGCTGGTCGATTCTTTGACAGTAGTAATGGTATTGGTGGTCAGCTTTGTTAGCCTGATGGTGCAGATTTATTCCCAGGGCTATATGAAGGGCGACGCCGGGTACCTCAGGTACTATGCGTTCATGTCCCTTTTCACCGCCTGCATGCTGGGTCTGGTGCTGGCCGACAATATCCTGTTCATGTTTGTGTTCTGGGAAGGAGTGGGACTCGGCTCATACCTGCTGATCGGATTCTGGTTCCACAAACCTTCGGCGGCCAACGCGGCCAAGAAAGCGTTTATCGTAACCCGGTTGGGAGATTTCGGCTTCCTGGCTGCCATCCTGGTTCTTTATGCACAGACTGGCACATTTGATACCGAGGCGCTATATAAAATCGTCGCGACCGGTGCGCTGGCCGGGACCACGCTGACCTGGGTGGCTATAGGCATTTTCTCCGGCGCGGCAGGCAAATCAGCCCAGTTCCCCCTGCACGTCTGGCTACCGGACGCCATGGAAGGCCCAACTCCGGTGAGCGCCCTTATACACGCTGCTACCATGGTAGCAGCCGGTGTATTCCTGGTTGCCCGCTTCTACCCTATGTTCGAGCACTCACATGAGGCCATGCTGGTGGTAGCTATCATCGGGGCTTTCACGGCTATTTTCGCAGCCAGTATCGGCCTGGTCATGAACGATATAAAGCGCGTGCTGGCGTATTCCACTATTAGCCAGCTCGGGTTCATGATGGTGGGCCTGGGCGTTGGCAGTGTGGCCATAGGTATATTTCATCTGTGCACACACGCATTTTTCAAGGCGCTGCTGTTCCTGGGTGCGGGTAGTGTTAACCATGGCACCGGCACCTTCGACATGAGGCTGATGGGTGGGCTGAGGAAAGCCATGCCATGGACCTATATCACGTTCGTACTGGGCGCTCTCAGCCTCGCAGGAATCTGGCCGCTGGCCGGTTTCTGGAGCAAGGATGAGATCGTGCTTGCGGTTTTTGAAAAGCAACCCATACTTTTCATTCTGATCATCATTACCGTTTTCATGACGGCCTTCTATATGTTCAGAGCGATATTCATGACCTTCCATGGTGAGTACAGGGGCGGAGCACAATCGGAGCATGGTGGGCACGGCGACGCGCATTCCCAAGGTGCGCATGAATCTCCTATGGTCATGGTTATCCCGCTGGTCATACTGGCTATCTTGGCCGTCTGTGCGGGCTGGTTTAACGTCACGGGTCTTTTTAACCAATTTATGGGGGAGGGTGAAGGACATGGGATCGGTTTCGTTGCCGGCTTCTTCGCGCCCCTTACCCACCCGCTGCCGCTGATTTCACTGGCGCTTGCCGTCCTCGGCATTTTACTGGCCTATGCCATGTACTACGCCAGGTGGATCTCGCCTGACAAGATCGGGAACCTGTTTAAACCTATTTATATGATGCTGTCACGCAAATACTGGATGGACGAGCTCTACGAAAACGTCATCGTAAAGACTATTTTATATAACGGCATTTTCAAGGTGATGGCGATGTTCGATTCGAGCGTGGTGGACGGTACGGTGAACGGGGCTGCGCAGGGCACTGCCGCTGCCGGCGGCGTTCTTCGTAAATTACAGACCGGACAGACGCAGTTGTACGTAATCTCAATTGCTATTGGCGCTATTGCCATAGTCGCCTGTTTATATTTATTCAGCTGAGGTAAATGGCTTTGAATCTGAATTTGTTGAGCTGGATCGTTTTTCTGCCGGTGATCGGCTTGATCGTTATTGCGCTTATACCCAGGCCCAGTCAGAAGACGATCAGATCAATAGCCCTGGCTGCGGCCATGGGCTCATTCATTCTATCTATTGCAATATTCATAATGTTCGACAGGTCTGAGGCCGCCATCGGACAGATGCAGTTCGTTGAGAAGATACCATGGATACCAACCATCAATTCATTCTATTACCTGGGGGTGGATGGGCTGAGCCTGCCACTGGTCATACTCATGACTTTCCTTGGTGTGGTATCGGTACTTGTTTCCTGGAAAATACAGCTACAGCCTAAGCAGTATTTCATCTGGATACTGTTGCTGGAGACGAGCATACTGGGCGTATTCTGCTCGCTGGACCTCATCCTCTTTTTCCTCTTCTGGGAGTTGGAACTGATTCCCATGTTTTTCCTCATCTCCATCTGGGGAAGCGGGCGCAAGGAGTACGCCGCGTATAAGTATCTTATCTACACGCTGGTGGGCAGCGCATTCATGCTGGCGGGAATACTCTGTGTATACTTTATTACGCATACCTTTGATATGACAGCCCTGGCCGGAATTCAGATCGCTTCATCTTTCATACCGCTGACAGCGCTCTTCTTCCTGCTGATAGTTGGATTTGCCATCAAACTACCGGTTTTCCCGTTGCATACCTGGTTGCCGGATGCTCATACCAATGCCCCGACAGCGGCCAGCGTCATCTTGGCCGGCGCACTGCTCAAGATGGGTGGCTACGGAATGATCCGCTTATGCGTCAGCATGCTGCCGCAGGTAGCGGTGCAGTACGCCCCCTTCATGCTCACGCTGGCTGTCATCGGCGTGATCTACGGGGCGGCTGTCACCATCAGGCAGACCGATCTGAAAAGGCTCATTGCCTATAGCAGCGTCAGCCATATGGGCTATGTGCTACTGGGTATATTTGCGCTGGACCAGGTCAGCCTGGTGGGCGCCAGTTTTCAGATGTTCAGCCACGGCGTGATCACCGGCCTGCTCTTCGCCATGGTGGGGCTGGTGTACGAAAAGACACACACCCGAGATCTCAATAACCTGAGCGGTCTGGCCCGTCAGATGCCGGTCATAGTGGTTGTTTTCAGCATAGCCGGACTGGCTTCGCTGGGGCTTCCCGGCACCGCCGGATTCGCGGCCGAGTTCATAACGTTTGCCGGCAGCTTCTCCAGCACGGTGGTCGCAGGCATGCCGGTATTTACACTCATAGCGGTGCTGGGCATCGTGATCACGTCCGGCTATATCCTCTGGATGCTGCAGCGGGTTTTCTACGGTTATCCTCTGGATAAATATAACGGCGTGGGTGACGCTGACGCAGTCGAGATGATGAGCACATTCTCGTTTGTGGCGGTCATCATGGCGGTGGGCATTTACCCTGCCGTACTGACCAATGTTATAAATATGGGTATAGCTCCTATTGCGAAGCTGGTAGGTATGTAAATATATAGTCTTGTGGACGGTTTAGATAGATGATATTGGATCAGATTAAATATATAGCGCCGGAGCTAAGCCTGCTGTGCTTTGCCCTGCTTGTAATCCTGGTGGACCTTTTCATCGCCAATAAAAGGACGCTTGCCGTTCTTGCAGTTGCAGGAGCGCTGGTATCCGCTTTCTTTGTGCTAATGTTGTGGAACGGGCAAACCGCGGAAGCCTTTTACCTGACTATCGCCATAGACCAGTTCGGTCTCTTTTTCAAGCTTCTCATACTGACGGCAACAACGCTGGTTATTCTGGCTTCAAGCGGATACGTTTCCAAGTTCGAAAGGTTCCAGGGCGAGTTTTATGCCCTGCTGATGCTGTCTGCCGTCGGCCTCATGTTGCTCGTCTCGGCCATAAACCTTATTACGATCTTCGTTGCGCTGGAGTTGAGCAGCATTTCTCTCTATGTTCTTGTAAGCTTCCTCAAAGACAAGAAATCCAGTGAAGCGGGTTTGAAGTACCTTATACTCGGTTCTGTAGCCTCCGCCGTACTGCTTTACGGTATGGCACTGGTTTTCGGCCTGACCGGCACTACCTGCCTCACATGCATCGCCGACTATATCAAGGGTATGCCGGCTGCCAGCCTGCTGGGTGAGCCCGCTTTGCTGGTAGGCTTGGTACTGGTGATAGCCGGGTTCGGCTTCAAGATTGCCAGCGTTCCCTTTCAGATGTGGGTGCCTGACGTTTACGAGGGCGCCCCGACTCCTGTTACTGCCTATCTCTCCGTAGCCAGCAAAGCGGCGGGATTCGCTGTGATAGCGCGCATCCTTTTAACAGCTTTCGGCGTTCCTGACTGGCTGCACAACGATTGGGCCATGATCATTGCGGTGCTGGCTGCCGTTACCATGACGGTTGGCAATGTAACAGCGCTGCTGCAGACCAATATTAAGAGAATGCTGGGGTATTCCAGCATAGCCCAGGCCGGATATCTGATGGTCGGTCTGGCTGCGATGGGTATGGCATCCCAGGTTGACGGTAACGTGCGCAGCGGCCTGGTATTTTTCCTGCTCAGCTACACATTGACCAATCTGGGGGCCTTCATAGCCATTATTGCCATCTCCAATAAGATCAACAGCGATGAAATCGATGATTATACGGGCATGGGCAAACGCGCCCCCCTGCTGGCCGTCGCCCTTACGATTTGCATGGTGTCTCTTACCGGACTACCCCCTACCGCGGGTCTGATAGCAAAGATATATATATTCAGCGGCGCCGTCGACCAGGGCCTGCTGTGGCTGGTCATCATCGCGGTGATCAATAGCTGTATATCCGCCTTCTACTATTTCAAGGTGATCAAAGTAATGTGGATGGGAGAGCCGGCATCCGCAGACAAGGTGACGTCATCCTGGCCCGAGTGGCTGGCCATCGCGCTGTGCTGTATCCCCGTAATTATTATCGGAGTGCTCCCCGGCGCCTTCATCGCTCTGACACAGAGCGCCTCAGTGCTGTTCGGAATTTAATCGACAGGTGCCAATATGCTGTTCGCTACGTGATCGTTGTATCACAGGCCGTTGCCATTCTCCCACTAACCTGTCGCATACACTCTGATACAGTAACAGTTTTGTCGGTTGGAGTTGAAAAAAGTAAGAGAGACCTCAAAATATAAGTAATAAACACAAATAACTTATAAG
>JAFGHL010000062.1 GCA_016930155.1 Dehalococcoidia bacterium
AAGAACTGGTGCAGGAACTACAAAAAAAGGAGGAAACCCGTCAGACTGTTCTAACCTGTTCTGTCCAGTCGTAGGGGTTCACTCCAAAGGCATTGTAATACCAGATGCTAAGGCTAAGACATTAATCCCATTAGTAGAGGATAATGTCTTGCGTGATGCCGTGATTTATACCGATGATTTCTTGAGTTATAAAAAACTTAAGAGTTTAGGCTTCAACCATAAAACGGTAGCACATTCCCAAAAGGTATATGTTGCTGCCGGAGATATCCATACTAACAGCGTTGAGGGATTTTGGTCCCAGTTAAAGCGGAGCATTGACGGTACATATCATCATGTAACAGCTAAACACATACAGGACTATGTTGACGAATACAGTTTTAGATATAGCCATAGACATGACGAGACACCGATGTTTCTAACTATGCGTGAACAGGTAGTTAAGAAGGCTTCTTTGAACTCGGTTTAGATTTAACTTCCGTGGTAGCTACTATACGCAGGGCTTCAAGCACCTGTGCTTTAGTAGCCCCAGGGTTACAGTCTTCTAGATTTTTTAGTTCTTTTCTTGTATCCGCTGTCTTAGCTAGCTTTGTCATCTTGCGTTTAACCTCATAACCCTTGACAGGGGTTAGGCCACTATGTTAATATCGGCTTATGTGGAAGACTCGCAATCAAACACATAAGCCGATATATTTTTTGGCTCGTTTTTCTATTTACGAGCCACCATATGTTCGTGGGCAGGTGGCCGAGTGGTCTATGACGGCCGATTCAAGATCGGTTAGGCTATCAGCCTCGCGGGTTCGAATCCCGCCCTGCCCGACTTATTTAGACGATAGCACACCAACATCCCTACTTGTCAATAAAAGGAATACGATGTGTTATGTTATACCATGCTATGTTATTGAATTTTCATAACAGTATAATGAGAGGAGTTTAACAATGATTGATGAAAATACATATGAAAAACAAACTCGAAACCTAATAATAGAGGCCAAAACCGAATTAGAGCAAATCGAAAAGCAAATAAAAGAACTAAGTGATAGAAGTATAGTTCTAATTAAGGAGATCAATGCATTTGAAACTACATTAACAGGATATCTTAGACGTACCGGTAAGGAATCAAAAATTGATGATGACCTTGTTAAGGCGTTTAAAGGTATGACACATAAAGAGAAACTACTTGAACTTGCCAAACATTGGGGTGGTAAAATCACAGTAACAGGGGCAACTGACTTCCTTTATCCTCATGGGCTGATACAATCCAAAAATCGAGGCAATGCCTATATAGTTGTCGGCAATGTTCTGGCTGAAATGGCCGAAGGGGAAAAGAAGACACTTGAAAAAGTGGCACCCGCCGAATTTAGACTTATTGAAGATCACCAGACGATATTGACTCCAGAATAACACTATTGACGATGAAGTTTACTGAAAATACTTGGAAACAACTAAAAAACAAGACAACCGATGAGCTTATCGCAGCCTTGTTGAAAGACGGATTTGTTCCGGAAGGAAAACTAAGAACAGAACGAGTATATCGACATCCGTCTGGTAAAAAGGTCACCATTCATTATCATAGTGGGAGTGCGACTTATAGCCCAGGCTTACTAAAAGCACTCTTACAAGATATTGGATGGTCAGAAGCCGATATGCGTAGGCTGAAACTAATCAGATAGCATATGCTATCTGGAGGTTTTCTGTATACAAGCTTGCGCAACCCTTGGACTTTGCGACAACCCTTCTGGGAGTTTGTTCGCAAGTAATTATGCCCACGGGGATTGGGTCGCCATGTTTGATTGAGGATTCCAAATATATCTTAGCCGCATTTACTGCATTTTCCACGGCCTCTTTTTTTGTCCTACCCGATGTATGTAATCCTTTTAATGCCGGACAATATGCATGAAACCCACCCTCATCAGGTTCCACACAGATTTCAATTTTAAATTCAATCACAGTTTTTACCACTTATTACCACTTTTGTTACTAATATTATCATAATAACAGTTAGTCAACAATAAGTGTGATATAATTTTTCTTTACACTCCATCACTTTATGTCGTTTTTTCAACGTGTCTCTATGGTAACATCACGTAAATGAATTATACGATATCTCAGCCAATAAAGAGTATATTCAGAAGCAGGGATTTACCTATGAAAGGATGAAGTACATCGGGGAATTTCTCTTCGATTTCTATCTGCAGAAATATAAGGAGATCCTCTATGGAATGGCAGAGACATCCGGCCTGGGCCTTGATAAACAGTTGATCCTGAATGCCATCGAGTGGCACCCCAAGCTGGGTACCGGCGCACATAAATGCTCGGGCATAGGGGTTTGGGAGGGTTACACCAAGGACGGCAGCTTGATATTCGGCAGGAATAATGACGATACTTCTTTCTTCAAGGAATTCGGGCAGTATATGGTGGTGGCGATTTTTAAGGCAAATGATTCATCTATCAATACTGCTCTGATCAATTATGCAGGCGTTATATATGCCGCCAATGGGATAAACAGTAAAGGCATTTTCCTGGAGCTTAACAGCGGTAACGGGATGGGATTTCATCCCGAGAGGAACTCTATCTTCGTGACCTTATTTTCATTTCTGCAGGACTATCCTTCTATAAGAGAGATGAGCGCGGCTTTTCAATCCGTCCGGGTTAATCTTTCGTCTATTGTAAATGTAGCCGATAAAGATATTGCATACAGCTTTGAATTGCCGACGGATAACGCTACGCGCAGGGAACCGGATAAAGCCGGGCTGATAGCTGCCACCAATCATTTTGTCGATCCCCGTTGGAACCTTGCTGAGCTGCCTGATAATGCAAGTACTGGGTACACGGTAACGAGGCGTAACAATCTACTGGCACTGGCGGATAAGTACAAAGGTCAATTCGATGTAGAGAAGATGCAGCAGGTGCTGGACACGACCATCGAGAAAGGCGGCGCAACCGACTCAACGGGCACCATCTACCAGATTATTGCAGTGCCCAAAGATCTCACACTCTGGCTGAAAGCACCCGGCAATTTCGACTGGCAGAAAGTTAACATCAGCAGTCTACTACAATAATTTGGTCGCTCCCAGCGAGGTTTAACCTGACCGATATACGGATTTGAACCGTTGGCCACTTTTGGATAAGGCCGATACTTATGATTTTTATTATGGATGACATACATGCCGATGTTCGTCCAGTGGCAGTAAATTCCAAAGGCACTGCATATTTTTAAGAAGGCTACTCCCGGTGTCCCGCCAGTTTGTTAGCTTCATTGGTACTAAACGCTCATATGCTGCTTTAAGTAGCTGAACGGCTCCGACTTATTAATCTCGGCGCATGTCAGCTTGCCGTTGGCGACAGCGAGTGTAAAATCAAAAATCTCTCTGCCCACATCGCCAATGGATTTGCCTTCATCGATGACGGTACCGGCGTTGATATCGATATCCCCTTTCATTTCCAGGAAGGTCCTGGTGTTGGTGGAAACCTTGATAACCGGGACGGCGGGAGTGCCTGCGGGAGTTCCCCTCCCCGTTGTAAAGATGATTATCTGAGCGCCGCTCGCCGCCAGGCCTACCATAGATTCAATGTCGTACCCCGGACCATCCATGATCATCATTCCTTTTTTCGCAGCCTTATGGCCATAGCCGACGCAGTCTACTATAGGGGTGGAACCGGCCTTGGTTATGCAACCGAGCGATTTTTCCACGATGGAGGAAAGCCCGCCATCCATATTTCCCGGTGAAATGACCATACCGGCCAGCGGGCCCAGCAGTTCTTTGATCTTCTTTTCATGTTCGATGATCATTTTTTCCACTTTTTCACCCAGCTCCGGGGTTACGCAGCGCCTCTTCAAAATATGAGCGGTGCCGATCATTTCCGTCACTTCGGTTATCATTGCCCCTGCGCCTTCCGCAACAAACAGGTCGGCCGCCGCCCCAACGGCCGGGTTGGCCGTCACTCCGGACAGTGCATCCGAGCCGCCGCACTTAAGCCCGATGAGCAGTTCGCTGAAAGGAGCCGGGACCCTTTTCTGTACCCTTAACTCCTTCTGGAATTTTTTAATAATCTCGGCGCCTTTTCTGGTGGTTGCCTCGCTGCCCATCCCCTGTATCTTCAACACCTCTACCGGCTTGCTTTTAACTGCGTCGGCAAAAAGCTGGGCCTGTATGATCTCGCATCCCAGCCCTATTATGAGCGCCGCGCCCACATTCGGATTGTTCATGAGGCCGGCAATAACCAGCCATCCGGTGGACGCATCGTCCAGCCCTGTGCCGCAGCCGTAGGCGTTCTGCACTGCGATAACGTCCGGGAATTGCCTTCCAAGCGCTGCCACGACTCCATTGGCGCATGAGATAGACGATGTCACAAGAATATGATTCCGCACACCGAACTCACCGTTCTGCCGCTTGTAGCCGTTAAATTCCATGGGTGTCTCCTTAATATTCAGTCGCATCCTGATGTATCTGACTAGTGCGCGGGGTCCAGTTCCGCGCTGGTATTGTGCAAATGGACAGACATGCCTGGTTGAATGTCGCAACTCGCTTTAATAATAGTCTCCCCGTAGCGTATGACAGGCATCCCTGCTGTGATAGTGTTCAGTGCAATCTTATAGCCCATTTTAATGTTCTCCGCCGCTTTACAAAGCTGCTTACCATCCAATATAACCTGTTCCCCCTGCTCAATATCGCGGATTGCCACAACGACATTATCCAGGGGATTCGCTTTCAAGACATTATCTTTCATTTCAGATCTCCATCAGCAATTTTATTCAGATGCATTAACTTTTTCAACAGGTGTTGCTGCTCATGACCACTGATAAACTATACTGTAAGACTCAGATTGGACAAGTACTGTAACGTGGCGTCCGGCACTACCGTCACTTTGGCATACCCGGGATAGTCGCGGGCAAGATAATCGAGTCCCTCGGCCCAGCTTTTTACCCAGATAGTGCCCGGCATGGCCAGTTGATCCGCTTGCGATTGCTCGAACTGAGGGCAGAGAATGATCATCCGTTTTATCCATGGAATGTTAAAATTTACGGCCTGGAACTGGCGTCCTTTACTGGTCTCTCCGAAGCTGCCGTTCAGATAATGCACCACCTGTCCCGCCGGGCAATCCATTATGAGCAGGAAATCGCCGCCCTTTTCCATAAGCATCAGTATCCCATGTATCATACCTATATTTGACTCATTGCCTTTGCTATACGTATTGACCACCGCAATGTCAGTTGCCGGAACAGGCTTGCTGGCATAGTGCGGTACCGCGTACTCGAGAGCCTGATTGTACTCATGCTCCGGACTGCCGCAAAAGAGTGCACAAGGCCGGGCGGATCCATTCAACGCGAAATCGATCTTGAAATCCAGACCTGCCATGGCCGCAGCTTCCGTGAAGTCCCGGGCAAGAGGATTATCAATATAGTTACCCATGCCGACCGTGTCGCTTCTACCTTCCTTCCTGGCCTTGTTTTCAAGGCTGTGATAATGTTCTATCGAATCGAGAGATGCTATACCGGGGAGTATTATCTTGCCTCCGCCGCCGAATCCCGTCTGCGGATGAGCGACAATGGAACCTATCCCGATTTTCAGGTCGCATGACATCACCTCGGAGTTTACGCAGAGCCTGGTCCCCTGTGATGTCTCCCCAACGTAGGTGCAGTTCTCGTAACTGTTATGGTTATAGACAGGAAAGCGGTCCAGTATTTCGCGGCCAAGCTTCTTTTCAAAGTCCTGATAGCTGTGTGCCCCGTGGCAGCCAAGGGCGCATATAAAGCGAATAGCCCTGTCCGGGATGCCGGCTTCCTTCAGTTCCGCGAGTACATAGGGCAGAATAAGGCCGACAGGGGTGGCGCGCGTAATATCGTCAAAAATAATGGCAACTTTATGCTTGCCTCCGGCCAGTATACTTAGACGCGGACCGCCGGCTGGATTACGAAGGGCTGTCTCTATCTCGTGCGGGGTTAACTCGGGAGCCGAGTGCCCGTTCATCAGGCATTCAACTACTTCCCACCGGTCGGGGAAATCGAGATCCAGGGTTCCGTCACCGTGCCACTTCCTGTTGGGGACAGTCAAGCTTTTCGTCATCTTACCTCCATCAGCAGCTTCACTCTATCCCATTCGTGCCGCTGACCCGGCCTTGACTAAACAGTCAGCGCCAGATGATCTTCGGTTCTTTACGGCAGGGTATTCTGTGGTACTTGAATTTGTTATATCCCAGCATCATACAGCCGTAAGCCGCATGGTCTTCAGGCAGCGCCAGTGCCTCCTTAACGGGGGGAAAGGTGTTGGCCATGATATAAACGTATCCCGCCCAGCAGGTGGACAGGCCCAGGCTGTTGGCCGCCAGGTCCAGGTAACTCAGGGCGTTGGCGCTGTCGATGCCGGCCAGCGAGGCCAGGCTACTTTTATTTGCGTGGGCGACAATCAATACCGGGGCGCCACGTAAAAATGCGTCATGCTTGAGCTTTTGCCTTTCCAGCTTTTCCTCCAGATTGGAATCCGCCGCCACCTTGGGCAGGTTCTTGATCACCCACTCCAGCCACTCTATACCCAGCTCTTCAATACGCGCCAGCTCTTTCTTGTCATCTATCACCAGCCATTCCACCTCTTGCAGGTTATGCCCTGTCGGCGCGTAGCGGGCATCCTCTATCAGCCGGGTTATTATTTCGCGTGATACCGGCCTGTCCTTGAAGACCCTTGCCGACCGGCGGCCCTTTAAAAACTGCTCAACCTGTTCAGGGTTGACAACAAGTCCCTTTTCCATTTTCGGGGATGATTTCAGCGGCGAGTCCCGGTGGCTCAGGCTTCCCCTGGGGCACACCGCAACGCAATGCCCGCATGCATTGCAGGTGGCTTCTAACTCAGCTACCACCTGCGGGAAACTCCCGTCCGGCAGGACGATAATGCGGCGGGGGCATTCCAGTGCGCAGATGCCGCATTTGTTGCACGTTTTTTGATCGATTGAAATTATAGGCATTTCAGGGCCCGTAATTTTACACAACACAGTACTCTCGTCATGCTATGTTGTCAAACGTGCCCGTCGACTAGCAGCCGTCAACCTCAAGCAGTGGTTTTATAGCGTACAATAAATGGTATTAACGTCAATGGAGTTGCCGTTAACTGCGGGAGCATTGCCCGGCAGATGCCATGCTCCCTCGCATCCACAAACGCCGATATACGAGCGGTCTTTTTCCTCCAGAAAATCGCTGATGTCAATATCACAATCCTTTGATTAATCGAATTATGTACAGTATAATTGTGAGTAAGTAAAAGATTACATACCGTATAGCGCTGGGATACAGCAGCTTCATTTGTTTTTTGTGTGGAGGCAGTAAAGGTGAAGGTTTGGCATTCTAATCCTCTCAGGTTTGTGCTCTTAATGAATTAATATAAGACCGCAAACAGCCTGCAGAAACGGTGGAGGGGCAAAAATATGAGCATGAAACCACGCCCGCTGATTTTAAAATCGATGGCGGTGATATTCTCATTCATGATCTTTTGTTTCCTGTTGCCTGAAACTTCTCTTGCTGTCGATCCGCCAAAGGGCACTCTGACTATCGCTCAGATAACTGTTGATCCGTTAACAGCCACGCAGGGAGAATCCGTCAATGTAACCATTAAGTGCCCTTATTCCGCACCCGTCGTCGCTGACTGGCCCCAGTGGGTCTGCCTGGTTGGCATCCTTGTGTACGATCAGCAGGGCAACCTCGTCTACGGGGATTTGTCCGATAAACAGAGCTGGGAGGGATACCAGCGCGGGGAACCTGAGCTCTGCTGCAGTGAAGAGGGCGCTTCCGGGACATTCACCGAGCAATTCGCGATGTCTACCGGCAAACTGAATCCGGGTACACATGCTTTCAATCTCGAAATATACGGCAGCCAGCGTGCGTCCGGTCTGGGACAACCATATTGGACAACGCATCATTTTTCGGCCAAAAAGTCCTTTACCCTGACCGTGCAACAACCGGCTGCACCGCCGCCGCCGCCCGCAGAGCCGGTGCAGCCGCCGGCCTCATCCAACCAATCCCCTGTGGCCTCCTTTGCCATTACCCCTTTCAATCCCACAACCGCCGATACCATTGAGACCAACAACACGTCATTCGATCCCGATGGAGATGCGCTGTCCTATGAATGGTACATTGATGGTGCACTTATATCTTCTTCGACTGACTGGTACTTCGAAAACCCGGACGCGGGAAGTTACACCATCGAACTGGTTGTGGCTGACGGCAGGGGGGGTACCGATACACAAACGAAAACGGTAGTTGTCGGCTCTCCACAGGCAACAACGCAACCGGTTGCGGCGCAAATGGCCGTTTATGCCAAGCCTGCCTATTTTCATGATCTCGGTGACGAGGTTGCCCTGACTGTTGAGATCACGGACGCCGGCGGAGCTCCTGTATCGGGGGAATCAGTTCAGGTGAGCTCACTTGATCCCCCAGGGACACCTGTTGGCGAGTATACGGACTCTTCCGGCCAGGCACGATTCGTTCTCACCCATATATCTGACCAGGTCAAAGTATACAGTTACGTAGCCCGGGCTGCAGGAATGGAGAGGCAATTCCAGATACCTGTTACTAAAGCCGATATCAGAATTGAGAATAATCCTATGCGCAATCAACCTTTCCAGGGTGTGGTGGCGGACGGCGCCAGCAGCCTCAGCATACTGATAGATATCCCCCATTTATCCGGAGGGGAGATCACTTTTACGTCTCCCCGGGCGGGCACGCTGGAAGGGAATGCGATTTCCTTCCGTGGGCATCTATTGCTGGACAAGGACGGCCATGCCGAAATCACCTACCGTCCTCCGCCGTACCTGCAAGATAAAAACGAATTGACAGTCATGAAACCACTGCATGGCGAAACTGGATATCCAGCCTGGGGCATGACCGAAGAGATGGTATTTTACTATAAAAATCCCTCGGGGCAGGAAGAAAATGTCCCCGTCACGATAGAGGTCTTTCGACCGCCTGTGATGCTGGTGCACGGCTTTATCGGCGATAAAACGACCTGGGCCAACCTGGCCAAGTATCTGGCTGCCGAAAAATTTGATCCGGTTGTTAAAGAATACGTTGACTATTATTCACCACCATTAGATCCCGCATCTATCGAAGCTCTCTCAATATTGCTGCAACAGTACATCTATGGACAGAAGCAGGATTATCGTTTTAGCAATATAAAAATCACAAAGGTAGATGTTGTGGCCCACAGTATGGGCGGCCTTATTTCGCGCTATTATGTTGAAGAGATGAGTTCTTACGAAAACGATGTGCGCAAGATAATCATGGCCGGGACACCCAACCACGGCGTCTCCTGGCTTAGGGCAACTATAGGCGAACGAATGGCGGTTTCTTCGCGTGTGCACCAGGCTGCCTCGGAGCAACTTTACGCAGGCAGTGAATTCATCCGCAATTTAAACAGGGGGGAAGAGAGCGGGCGGCATCTTAATATGACCGTGGAGTACGGCAACATAATAGGCAGGCGGACCTCCTTGTTAAGGTATGTTCCTTTTCTCGGCTTTGAATATGAATTCGATGACGCTGTAGTACCATTAAATTCCACCGTCCAGAACTGCGTAGTATCAAGATTATATATGGGTGTTGTTCATACAACGGCTATACCAATGGATGTGGCCATGACGGAGCATGGCGAAATCTGGGGCCAGATAAGGACATGGCTGCTTGAGGAGATTTTCCGCCCGCCATGCAGTGGCTCGGGCATGCAAATCGATCGTGGCGAAGGGGAGGTTGCTATTCAGCCTGTCTCCGGAGCGTGGCAGAGCATAACCTCCTATCCGGCACAAATACAACCATGGTACGGCATACGCACGGGTCAGGGACGGGCTACCGTTTCGCTCACCATGAATGATGTACTGTGGGGAACTGTCAAGCTTGACGGGAACACGGAACTGATTTTCGACTACACTTCGCCGGACCTGGTGCGCGTCCTGCTGAAGAAGGGCAGCGCCCGTTTCCGCAGCGTAAAGCTGGACAAATCCGGTCACTTCGATGTCTATATGGGAAAGGAAGGATATAAGTGGTACCAGTTCCAGCCTCGTGCCCGCGTTCGTGGCCTGGGCACGGATTTTATCGTCTGGGTTGGGGATACCGTGCAGGCCTACGTTCTGGATGGGCAGGTTGGCGTAGTAAGTTACCTGCCTGAAGCTGAGGGAACGGCCGTGGGGCTCTCACCACAGCAGGGGACAATTATCACGGCCAGCGGGGAATTTGAGAAGATGGAAGCGACACCGCCGGCCTGGTGGGAAGATGAATTCTATAGCGAGGTTCAAAATGCGGGCAGCCCGTCTGATGGCGGCAAGTCCGATTCCTCGTGTTTTATTGCCACAGCGGCTTACGGGAGCGAGATCGCTTCTCAACTCGATACCTTCCGTGCCTTTCGTGATAATGCGCTGATGAAAAACAAACCGGGCAGATGGTTTGTGAGCACTTATTATAGCCTCAGCCCGCCGGTTGCAGATTTCATTGCGGGTCGCGAAGAATTGCGTACCGTGGTCAGGGAAGCGATGCTCAACCCCGTTTTGACGTTGCTCACCGGGACGCGGTTTATCTGGGACAACTAATCTCTATAGAAGCAGCCCTTCTCAGCGGAGCACGGTGCCGCGTACTGTCGCATGCAGACTGTGGCAGCCGTATTCTGATATAATTTAATAGGTGGAATCGATAGTTACTGATTCCTCTCAGGTTGGGAGAGAACCGAAAATCAATAAGCGGGGAGGGTTATTAAATGGCCAATCCATCAAATCCAATCGATCTGGGTGCACTCTTCCAAACGGTCACGGGTGCTCTCGCTCAGAACAAAGACAGCCTGAATAAAGCAGATACCAACAATCACGACCATGGCAACAACATGGTGAGCGCCTTTGAGATGATAACAAAGGCGATGCAGGAGAAGAAGAGTGCCAATCCGGCCGACCAGCTGGCCCACGCGGCGCAGGCGTTAAGCCAGCAGAAAAGCGGGTCGGCGCAGCTATATGCCAGGGGGCTTTCACAGGCCTCCCAGAAATTTCAGGGCCGGCAGGTCACTTCCGACAACGCCATGGTGCTGGTACAGTCCCTGCTGGGAGTGGAAGAGGCCCAGGCACAACAGCCGGCTCAGTTAATGGTGTCGCCCGCCAACCTCAGCTATATCAGCGGAAACAACATCAAATTTCAGTGGAAAGCAGCCCCCGGGGCCACCAAATACTGGCTCAGCGTCAAGAAGGTCAGTGATAACTCCACACGCGTCAGCAAGGACCTGGGCAAGGTGCTCTTCTCCGATGAACCAGGCTTCCCCGATGACGGCACTCAATACAAGTGGGCCGTCGGTTTGGATAAAAATCCGGCCTCGGACAAGGCCGCAGTTTACTGGACCTTTACCAGCGGCACTGCTGCGGAACCACAGCAGCAGCTACAGCAGGCGCAGCAACAAAAACCGCTGCCGCAGACCGAGGGTTTCGGCGATGTTATAGGGCAGGCGATCCGTAAAGGCAAGCCGGCTAAGCCTCAGACCGAGGGTTTCGGCGATGTCATAGGGCAGGCGATCCGTAAGGGCAAGCCGGCCGCGCAGCCGAACGAAGGGATCGGCGATGCCATCGGCTCACTCATTCGCAAAGGCCAGCAACAGGCACAGGGCCGGCAGCAGCCGAAAGGTGGTTTTGATCTTGGCGATCTGCTCAATGCCGGGAAGGCTTTTATGGGCGGTAAATCGGGGAACGAAGGCAATCTGGACTCGATAGTAAAAGGTGTCGTCTCCAACAGCGCCATGGGCGATTCCTACAGGTCACAGTCCGGCGAGGTGGTAGCCAACACGCTGATGACGGCTATTCAGAACATGGTAAGTAAAAAATAAGTATTGATACCGTAGTAATTATTGCAATGGTTTGATAAAGTTCGAGTAATAAAAGTCAGGAGGTGGCTAAAATGTCATTTGGTGTGAGCAAGTGGGTTCTGGGCATCATCGCTGTCGTCGCCGGTCTTCTATGCCTCTTCTGGTTCTCCGCCCTGCAATGGATCGTCGGCATCTTCCTGATCGTCTGGGGCATAATTACACTATTAGAGAAGAAATAAGAACTAAATCTCAAGCCTTTTTTCAACGGCTCCGGGAAAATGAAAAGAGCCGGCACCCGGTTTTCCAGGTGCCAGCTCTCCCCATGTGTTTAGGCCTTAAAAGTCAGGCATAGGGCGCCACCGAGATCGATAATGTCGTTATTTTTCAACAGGTGTCTGCCTTTGCCCGTAATAGTGGATCCATTTAACCTGGTGCCATTGGTGCTGCCGGTGTCTTCAATGTAGTACTCGTTATCTTTACTCTCGACACGCAGGTGCTGCCTGGAGATGAGGTCCGCTTTGGCCGGTTTTAACATGGAGAGGAAATCATTCCTTCCCATGAATTCGGCCTTACCTGCGACAGAAATGGATTCCCCATCGGTTGTCACGAATTTCGCCCCGGCGGCGGTTTTAGTATGCGACGTACCGGTCTCAATTCCTGTTGCAGCCTGGGTTTGATATTTTGTGTGAGCTCCTGCGTATGCCAGGCGCGGCTTTCGGGTAATGAGTACGATAGTCACAACGGCTGCCGCAGACAGGAGGCCAAACAACAGGATGTAAAACAGCCATGAATTGCCTGTCAATCCGCTTTGGCCGCCGGCGGCCTCTGTACCGGTGGTGAATGTGGACGCTGCAACCAGTGGAGCGACGGTCACGGTGGCATTGGCGCTCACGCTGCCGTCGACATTGGTGGCGGTAAGCGTGTAAGTGGTTGTTTCAGCCGGGCTCACCGTGTATGAGCCTGAACTGGAAACTGTACCTATGGCCGGAGTTATCACGACGTCCATTTCGCGCTGCAGGACATCGCTCACCGTCCAGGTCAGGTTGACCGTTTGACCCGGCTGTATGTAAACCGGGTCCGCGGTGAATGTGTTGATTACAGGCGGTGGATCGATATTCACCTGTGGCTGAACTTCGGGTTGAACCTGAACCATAGGTAAAGGCTGTGCGACCACTATCACCTCAGGTATTACATAGGTGGACCACCTGTATTCACAGCAGTATGGATATGTGTTGTAGTAGGGATACGGGTTGTAGTACGCCGGGGCGGGCGCCGGAGGATGCATCGGTGGCGGCGGTGGCATAGGCGGCATAGGCGGAGCCGGGGGAGGTGGTGCAGGCGGAAGAGGGGGGGCAGGAAGTACAACTGGCGCCGGAGGTGCGGGTGGCGGTGGCGGTGGCGGTGGCGGCAGAATATCTGCTGATTGTTCTACGATCACAGTTTGCTCCACAACCACATTAACGGTCACGTTATCGTCAGCCAGC
>JAFGHL010000063.1 GCA_016930155.1 Dehalococcoidia bacterium
ATGCCGGTATATATGTTGACATAAAAATCGCCGTTGACTTTGACATCAGGGATTTCCATATCAGCCCAGGCGCCTGTTGAGTCGATATTGGCGCCCAGACGTGTTCTAAGTGAGAACTGATCTCCTGAAAACGGTGTGGAATAGAGGACTTTTTGATCCGTATCCCAGATCTGCAGATCGCTATTTACGATGTGAAATCCAGGCGAGCCGTAAATCAAGCCGAATACGCTTATTCTGCTTATGCTGAACTGTGTTGAAGGTGATACAAATCTGACCACATATCCCGTGCTGGGTTTGACCATAGATAAATGGTCTTTGGCAACACCCGTATCATAAGCTATTTCCATTTGCTTCTGCACAAGTTGTGATATGACGGTAAGTGTCCCATTCTTTTCTCCGACTGCAATTTCATGTGTGCCTGCCTTGTCTACCGAGAGTGGAAAGTTTACGCTCTGAGTGTATCCGGGATCAAGGGTAATCAGCTTGGTGCTGACTTTTTTATCATCTACGTACAGATTCACGCCGTATATGGATGAGGTCCCACCTGTATTCATGACCTTGACACTGACATTAGCTGTTTCACCCATGTTGATTTCCTCGGGACTTATTTCCAGAGAAGTAACTTCAAACTTGGCCGGGAGCGTCGCAGGCTGGCAGGCCGTTGATATGGTTATTATCATCAACGCCGGCAAAAGTATGGCTACCAGTATTGTATTGATATTCACTTATTATTTCCTTGCGAAGATATTTATTTGTTTAATTCTGTTAAGCATACAGTATTCTGTCCGACTTGACCTTTAAGTCAAGCAAGATTATCTATTTATGGAACCGGTGGAATTCTTATTTTGCTCTCTTTAATTGGACAGGAATTGACCGGTGAGCCTGTCCAATTCCTCCAGAGTCTCGAATACAGGATCCACAGAACGTATGACTCCGGATTGATCAAGTATAAATGTAGCTGGAAGCTGTACAACGTTATAGGAAGAACCGACGTCTGCCTGAATATCCAGTAAAACCGGCAGTGTCAGGCCGTGGCTCGAGCAGTAGCTTTCAATAGCATCCTCACGTGCCGGCCCATGAACTGTGATAATGCTGACTCTGTCGTCGACCGCGCGATCAAACGCCTCTTGCAGAAGTAAAATCTTCTGCTGGCAGGATGGGCAATTCATGCTCCAGAATGCCAGCAGCACATCCTTGCCGCGATAGCTGCTCAACTGCATTGTCTCGCCTTTGACTGAAGGAAGTGTAAAATCGGGTGCGCGCTCGATTATTTGAGCGCTGTTTTTAAGCGATATCAAGCCCTCGTATTCGGCGATGATCCGATGGTTTTGAATATTATTTGCCCTGATCACAAAAGCATAAATACTCTGGCTGTCCAGCGGCTGGATTATGGCTTCGTGGTTCGTCCCTGTAGCATTTTCGCTGATCGTATTCTGGTAGGTGGATCCCTCTTCCCAGTATGTCAATTCCGTGACGGCAGGCCGGTCGGTCTCCCAGGTGACCCATGCCGCTGATTCCGTCGCTTTAGAGATTTGCACATTCGAGATCACGGGAGGCGGCTTCAGGGTGGTAAATGAGTGTTTTTCGGATATACTTCTACTGCCGGAAGCATCAGCCGATAGTAATTGAAAGCTGTAAAGGGAATCCGGATATAAAGTTTCTATCCTGATAATGTGATTTATCACGGGGATGCTGTCTGAAAAGACTCCTATGATTTTTCCCTGCTCATCGTAGACGAGGGCATCTATGACCTGAGCGCTGTCAGTAGTGAAACTAATAGTGGCGCTGCCTGTGGTCAGGTCGGAGACTGTGATGTTATCGGCTATTGGTGGCTGAGATCCGGGGAGGCTGGATTTGCCGGCAGGGGAAGCGATGACTGAGAGGGATATTAATAGCAGGACGATGCCTGCGATGCCCAGGATATAACCGGCCACAGACAATGTATTGATGCCTTTTGTCGCAGTCGGTTTCAGAGTTACCTTTTTTTCGTCATTCACGATTTATCAACGCCAATGTATGCAGATTGATTGAAATGTATCCAGCAACAATTATAAATTCAGGATAGAGGGAAGGAAAATGAATGATCTAATGTTTCGATCGGATTATGTTACTCAAACTTGAAGTTTTGTTTTCTGAATACACTCAGGCAGGCCTCCACTACATCGGCATCATATAACTTGCCTTTGTTGGCGGTTATCTCTTCAAGCGCCTTGTCCGGTCCCAACGCAGGGCGGTAGGGCCGGTGCGATGACATAGCTTCAACTACATCGGCTACGGCGATCAGTCTGGCCTCACGGCATATGGCGTCTCCCTGGAGTCCGCCGGGATAGCCGGAGCCGTCCAATCTTTCGTGGTGCTGCAGAACGGACTGAGCAATTGAAGTCGGAAACTCCATATTCTTCAAAATCTCATAGCTACCCTGCGCATGGGTTTTTACCAGGTTGAATTCGATATTAGATAATCTACCCGGTTTGCTCAGGATATCGGACGGCACGTAGATTTTGCCGATATCGTGGATGAGCGCCGCCATGTAGAGATTTTCCAGATGATCACCCCTGTACCCCAGTTCCCTGGCTATGGCAATCGACAGCTCGGCCACCCGGTGTTGATGGCCTGCCGTATAAGGATCTCGCATCTCCACGATCTTGGACATGGTGTTGATGGCATCATTCAGTGTTTTCCTGACCTTCTGGTAACTTTTTATCAGGTCTTGCTCAGCCTGCTTGCGCTCGGTAATATCACGGGTTACACAGAAGATAAGCTTTTGATCTTCTATGATAGCGGCATTGGTGCTGATTTCAACATCAAACGTTGAACCGTCCTTGCGGCGGTGCTTGGTTTCAAAATGGTCGCCTTTCTCATCGACAGTGCGAATCATTTCAATTAGTTTTTCTCTGGGGATTTGGTATTCCCAGTCGAATACATGGAGCTGCCTCATTTCCTCCATGGAGTATCCAAGCATGGCGGCAAATTGTTTGTTTACCTCGTATACCTTGCCGTTATGATCCAGTATAACGATCCCATCTATGGATTGGTCGATGAGTATACGCCGTCTGAGAGCCTCGTCGCTGAGGGCTTTCTCCAGTTTCCTTCGCTCGGTCACATCAGTTATCAGAGCTGTTATACCCGTGATCTCTCCATCCTTATAGATGGGTCGGCTGGATGTGCGGACAAATATGATCCTGCCGTCTTTGTCGGCTATGCGGAATTCCGATGGCTCCATTTGACCGGAAATGAGGCGGTTGTAACTGTTCACGACACCCGGCAGGTCTTCCGGCAAGATAATCGAGGTGAAGGATTTCCCTATCAGCTCGCTTACTTTATACTTGCTTAACCGCTCCACCACCGGGCTGACATAAGTAATTGTCCCCTCATTATCAAGTGTATAAAGAACGTCGTTTATATTCTCCACCAGAGAGCGGTATTTCTCCTCCGACGCCCTCAGCAGATCCTCCGTTTTTTTTCGGGCGGTAATATCACGCGCGATCCCCTGGAAACCAGCCAGTTTTCCTCCTTCATAATATGGGGCCGAGCTGATTTCGACGACATACAGTTCGCCATCTTTTCCTCTCACTACGTATTCGGCGGCTTCATTGGGGGCTTTCCCTGTCATTATCTCGGCCAATCTCTTTTTATGCTGCTCTACGTATTCTGCGGGGACGATGTCCCAGATACCCATGGAAAGGAGTTCCGCTTCACTATATTTCAGGTTTTCACATATGACCCTGTTGACCGCCAGGAAATTTCCATTTAAATCGACAATGAAGATTCCATCCGGGCTTTGAGCGATGAGAGAGCGATGTTTCAACTCGCTCTCTCGTAGTTCATCCTCGGTTTTCTGTTGTTTTGTAATTACATCCTCAAGCTGTTTGACCTTCTTTTCGAGCTTGCGAAACAGCACCTCGTTGTACTGCTGCAACTCCTCCGTCTCTTTCTCGGGGGATTTCTTGAGGGAGACCTGCTTCACCTTGCGAGGTTTGTTCAGGACTTCCCGGATGATCTTCACCAGCATCTCCGGTTGTTGCGGTTTGATAACAAACCGGTCGGCGCCCAGGCTCAGGGCAAAATTCTCATCTTTGAGATCTGTGTAGGTAGCGGTGTAAAAGATAAAGGGGATCTGGCTGAGCAGTTCGTGCGCCCTCCAGCGCCGGCACAGCTCGAATCCATCCATAACCGGCATGAGTATGTCTGTAACAATGATGTCGGGAAGATGCTTGAGGGCTGATTCGAGCGCCTCGGCGCCGTTCCCGGCCGATATAACCTCATACCCCTGGCTTTTTAAAATCGTCTCAAGTAGATAAAGGTTCTGCGCGTTGTCATCTGCGATTAATAGCCGGGTCATTTTTCATTCCTTGCCGGATCGATACCGGAGAAATACTTATCGATCTGTGCCAGGAAGGTGTCCGGATCGATCGGCTTTTCAATATATCCATTACAACCCGCGCTTAAAGCTTTTTCACGGTCGCCGGACATGGCGTAGGAAGTCACCGCTATGATAGGAATCTTACTTAACTCGGGATTGCTGCGTAACCTCCCTGCTACTTCGTAGCCGTCCATGACCGGCAACTGGATATCCAGCAGGATGAGGTCCGGCCTAATTTGGATAGCCATTTCTATGCCCTCCTGACCATCATGCGCCCAGAGAATGCGGTAATCCTTTGTTTTGAGTAATACGCTCACAAGGTAGAAATTTTGTTCATTGTCCTCGATATAAAGTACTGTTCCTTTACTCATAATTACCTCTCCGCAGGGAGGGCGAAACTGAATGTGCTGCCCTTGCCCCATTCGCTATTTACCCAGATCCTCCCACCCAGGAGTTCCAGGATTTTGCTGCAGATCGACAGCCCCAGCCCGGTGCCTTCATGCTGTCTGACCAGGCCGCTGTCGACCTGATAAAAAGGTTTGAACAGATGCTCCATATCCTGATCCTTGATGCCCATACCCGTATCGATAACGCGGGTTATGATCTCTCCGCTTTCAAGCGAGCATTCCACACGGACGGATCCATGCTCGGTGAATTTGATGGCATTGCTGACGAGATTGTATATAACCTGTTCCACGCGCCTCTGATCACTGGTGATCGTCCCAATCTCAGGAGCGATCTCCGCTTCCAGGGCAATCCCCTTTTTGTCGGCCAGCGGCTGCATGCTCCCGGTGACCTTATCGATGGCCGTACGTACATCGCACGGCTCCCTGGAGACTGATAACTGGCCCGCTTCGATCTTGGAGATATCCAGTACATCGTTGATCAGGTTGAGCAGATGCGCCGAGCTATTGCGCACCATACCCATCTGCTTCTTCTGTTCCTCATTCAACGGACCGACCAGTTCCTGCTGAAGTATTCCGGTGAAACCGATAATTGAATTAAGCGGCGTTCGCAACTCGTGCGACATGGTGGCCAGAAACGCGGACTTGACCCTGTCGGCTGACTCGGCTGCCTCCTTTGCATCCTGCAGCTCGCAATTTGCGACTGCCAGTTCAAGATATTTCTGCTCAAGCTCGGCCGTCCTTTCCTCGACCAGTTTCTCCAGGCGATATCTATATTTCGCCAGCTGTTCCTCCGCCCGTTTGCGGACTGCGACTTCCTCTGAAAGCTCTCGCGTTCTGGACCTGACCTGGGACCTGAGGATAAAACCACCGCCGGCAAACAGCAGCACAAGCCCTCCGACGAAAGCCAGAACCCAGACAACCCAGCTTGGAAGCACGGGTGTCACGGCTGACTTTACAGCCATCCATTTGTCCAGCGACCGGTAGTAGATAGAACCGTTGTCCTGTTTTAAAGCCTTTACGCGGCGGTCTATTTTCTCTATGAGCAACGGTGTCGCTGCTGAGTCTTTGGTGAAGGCGAAATAGAGGAGCGCTGGCTGGAAGATGATAGGAGTTTTGACAAGGTCATAATCTGTTTCGTGTTGGTAGCCGAAGTCCTTGCTGGTGACTCCCGCATCAGCCTCACCCCGTTCTACCAGCTCAAAAACCCTGGTATAGCTATCCGCCTCAGTGTACGTACAATTTATTTTATATGAATTAATAATCTCTTTTATACCATCCGATCCTTCGACGTTGACGCTGCCTTTCAGTACCGCTATGGTTTTTCCTTCCAGGTCGAGTACCGAATTGATATCAACTCCTTTACGTGTATATACCCTGGACCAGCTAATATAGACCGTTTCGTGCGAAAAGGCGTATATGTCGTTGCGCTCCTCCGTATAGGCCACGTCCGGCATAATATCGATCTCGTTATTCTCCAGCATTTCCAGACATTCGGTCCACGTGCCATGCCTGTATTCAAGGGTCCATCCTTCCTGGGAAGCGATATCGTTTATGATATCCGGCCAGAACCCTGCTGGTTTTCCCTCGGCATCAGTGAAGATTTTAGGCTGATTTTCGTATATCCCGACCCTGACGGTTTTGAAATCGTCAGCTGCAACCGCTCCGCTCCAGACAGGAACCGATAGCAGAAGAAGGATCAGGACAGGAAGCAATGTATTTAAGTGAGCCGTTCCAGCAGTCCTTCTTTGCACAACATTACTCCGTGCACGTAGTTCTCATATGCTCAGTTTAATATTACTATAACATTGTTTATTCTTCGAGTTTAAAACCTTTCTCCGTGAAAAGACTGACGCAGGCATTGACAACGTCCGAATCGTATGACGTCCCTTTGTTATTCGATATCTCCTCCAATGCTTTGTCTATTCCCAGTGAAGCGCGGTAAGGCCGATGGGATGCCATAGCTTCAACAACATCTGCCACTGTCAGGATACGTGTATATAAAAGTATGTCATCTCCCTTCAGCCCGTTGGGATAGCCTGAGCCGTCCAGTTTTTCATGGTGCTGCAGCACAATCTGAGCTATCGGCCAGGGGAAATTAATGGTCTTTAAAATATCATAGCCGTATTGAGAATGGGTTTTTATTATTTCGAATTCCAGGTTGCTCAACCTGCCCGGCCGCGAGAGTATGTCGGCGGGGATATAGATTTTACCGATATCGTGAATAATCCCTGCGATACGAGTGACACGAACCTGTTCATCATTCAGATTCATCTCACGGGCGATAGCCTCGGCAATCCTGGCGACACGGATCTGATGACCGGCTGTATAGCGGTCCTTAATTTCAACGATGGTGCTGAATGCCTGTATTGTATCATCGAATGTTTTGTTCAGGACCTCGTAACTCTGCAGGAGGTTTTGCTGTGCAGTATAACGCGTTATAGTCTTGCCCAGGCGCTCGCAAATAGCTGCCAGCAGGCTGTGTTCCTCCGGAAGGAAAAGCCCTTCAGCGCTCTCCGTCCTTGCTTCGAGATAGCATACTTCCAGCCGTCCGGTCTCTCTGCCCTGGCCTGTGATGGTGCTGGTGATCATATGAGGTGTTTCCCTCCAGTTTGGCGTTGCATAGGCATTATCGTCGATAATTAGCCGGGCACATGCGATATCGGGATACTGGAAGCCATCCGGAATAAGATTGACCACGTCCTGGTATATGGTCTCGAGCGAGTTGATTTTCTCTCCCATCAGGCGGGAGATACTATACAGGCAATTTAATTCCTTGACCCTCTCCCTTAAATCAGCTGTTCGTTTACTTACCTCGGCTTCCAGTAAAAAACTGTATTTTTCCAGGTCTTTTTCGGTTCTGAACAGGTTTTCGAAGGCCAGAAGGTTGTCTTTGGCGGCCTGTTCCCGCATTTGTGCCCCCGTGAATTCAGCCCCGTGTGTTTTCAATATGAGAATTCTTCTGCTGTCCAGATTGCGCGCGCTTGCCTCAAACCAGTACGTTTCTCCAGTCGATACGACCTCGCTCCAGATGCCGGAATCAAGCTTTGCCGCAGTCCCTTCATCCCAGAAAGGGATCGCATCCGTGAGAAAGTTCCCCAGGTAGTCAAGATTGTCCCGGTGTATGACGGCATCAGGAGCAGAGGAATCTGGAAACAGATAAGACAGCCAGTTTAACCTGGAAGACAGTAATTTGAAGGATCGGTCTTCTATATATTCAAGGATGGCTAAATTAAGTGCATCCAGAAGCTTAAAATAAAGATTATCGTCCATTAAGTCATACAATCAACGTTGGTACTCATTTCTCCAGCATCTTGAGGCCCAGCATGTTGAACGCTTCTTCAACGTTCTGGACGGTCTTGGCGCTGGTTTTGAAGATATCCCAACCGTCGTTGCTCAGTTTATCGATTGCCGATTCCTGTACATCCCACTGACCTGTGAGATCCATTTTGTTCATAAGCAGAATAAATGGCACATCGCGAAAAGCCTGTCCAACGGTTTTATGGATATTCATGGCGGTATCGAGAGTGCCTGTTCGAGTCTTATCGGCAACGAGTATGTAGCCAGACATGCCGCGCAGATAGGTGCCCTGAATCTGATGAAAGCCGTTTTCTCCGGCGATATCCCAGATGACAAGCGTCAGGCTCTGGTTCTTCAGATCGATGATCTTCTTTTCTATTTTGACACCGATGGTCGTCATGTATTTATCGGAGAACATATTTTCCACAAAGCGGCGGACCAGACTGCTCTTGCCTACTGCGAAGGAACCTAACATGCATATTTTTTTTTGGATCATGACGTCTCGTTTTCCTCACTGCGATTTAATGGCTACTGCTACATCAACAAGCTGGTTACCTATGCGGTTCCTCTTATAATATCGATAAAACAAACCCAGCGATTATTATAAGTATGCAGAGAGCCGCCGCAATATAGATAAACAGTACTACGTTCTCTCTGCTCTTTTTTTTAATTTTAACCGGAACATCTACTGCCTTGTTGGAGCTGCTGTCGGTTTTCTGGGCCTGTGTGAGGCAGTAGAGAAGATCCGGTTTGCACGATTCGAATGGCGCAGCGTCGCCTTTAAAATCCTCCAACGCAGAGTTGTACTCAAACTCGATGTTTTCCAGGATTTCCTTGAGAACCGTCCTTAGTTCCGACGGCGGATTGCCCCTGATAACGGATGCAAGGACAGTTCTGGGACCCTGCTCTATCCAGATGGTCAACTCGCCCATATTGAGATTCTGAAGCGAGCTATCCTCCCTGGAGGCAAACGAATCATTAACGAAGTCCTGGATGGCCGTCAGCATAGCCGACACCATATCGGCGTCTTTCAGATCAATCGATTCCGCCGCGACATGTTGCAGCACCAGTCCGGTTTCTTTATGAATCAGGAAAATCTGCTCCATGCGATAGACCAGTGTATGCATGAGAACGATTTCAGCAAAGGACCTTCCCGTTCTGAATGATTCTATTCTCCACTGGATACCGCGCCAGCTAAATGTGTATTCAAGAGTATTGCTCATAGATTCGACCATGGCCCTCAGCGATTCCGCGATCGACCTGCGGATAGCCGGACCTATGATGGGGAATATGGAATCCGCCAGGAATTTGGGGTCCCGTTTGACCGAGTCTCTGATAACCTCTTCTATAGTGGGCAGGAGGGCAGTGGCCAGTTTGCGGTCTGTGGCGGCTCTGATCACTATAGCCTCGGCAATAACTCTGCTCAGTTCCTCCGCACGAATTTTAGGATCATCCATTCTTTCTTTCAGTTCGCTTATCTCGAGTTGCTCGGGAGCCAGTATCAATGTACGCAGGGAATTAAGTTCATCGGAATTATGCACGCTGTCTCTCCCCTTATTACCTGCTGAAATATCCACCATGGCTATTTACCCCCGGCATCAGCCTTATGCTCTTTGCCTTCGATACCTGTGGCGGCGTTGTGTAAGAATTTTGCCAGTGAGATGCGGTCCATTTTTTGCCTGTCGAATTGCTCCAGGCTGCGGGCTGATTCTGATCTGGCGGCCTCAATGTGTTTGGTCAGCGATGCAACATCGGAATCGATACGCCTGGTAATCTCCGCAACGATTTTCGGCAGTTTTTCCTCCAGACTACCGAGTTGTTGTGTGTATTCGTTTTTCTGCAGATTGAACTGGCGGGCGGTCTCTTTTTTCACCTCTGAGATGGCCTCATCGAAACGTTGTTCAAGTTGCTTGAACTTCTTCTCATTGTCAGTCGTGTGCAAATCGATTTTACGCTCGATGTCCCGGCTGATGTCCGCGATATTCTTTACCAGCAGCTCCTCTAACCTGGCGAACTTCTTATCATTTTCCTGCTGGAGGCTGGCAAATTTGCCGGCCGTCTCCTTGCTCAGTTCCGTGATATTCTTGACCAGCAACTCTTCAAGCTGGGTGAGCCTTCTCTCGTACTCCTGCCGCTGTGCGCCGAAAAGGATTTCTCTGATCTGGTCCACACGCTCTCCGCTCTCCCCGCCCCCCGCTGCCGCATCCATGGACAGGGGTGATTTGTTAGCTGTTTTTAGATCAGCATCGGCAGCTGGAGTGGCAGTTTTCCTCGCGCCGTCATCAACCTTCTTGCGAATCGTCATATTAGTTCTCCTATCTGAAGATTAGATATAAGTCCTAATGTGAACAAAATTAGTCTAATAGCAACGTATCATAAAATGTAAATTAAATCAATGGATTGAGCGATATTTTTCATGGCAGCAGTGCATTTGATAAATTAATGACATATGCAATACGATTAACGCAATACCGTCACGAGTTACTGCCCGAGTAATAATGCAGGGGAGGAGATCAATGGATTTACATAAAATTACAAATGCCGCCGGAGACGGGAAAACTCCAGAGCGGGCTACGCACACAGTTGATTTAACTACCTGTAAGAAATGCCATCTATGCGCCGGGATTTGTCCGGCTGGAATTATCAGGGCGGACGATGAAGCCAGGTTTCTGGCCGATCGAATACATCTGTGTATTCGCTGCGGTCAGTGTATGGCCGCCTGCCCGACCAGGTCCATATTCATCGAAGGTCTCAGCTACGATAAGGATTTTTTCCCCTTGCCCCGGCGTGAGGAAAGCTGGCAACGAGTCTTTCTCGATCTGATAAGCACGCGCCGCTCTATACGAAAATTCCAGGACAGGCCTGTCCCGCGAGACCTGCTGGAAAAGATCGTGCAGGCCGTAACGTTTGCTCCTCCCGGATTTACACCGCTCACCGTCGAGCTGACGGTGGTGAATAATCGCGAGTTGATTAAAAGTGCTGTTCCACTGATGGCTGAAATGTATGATATGTTGCTCAAGATGCAGGATAATCCGGAATCCAGGGCCATGTTGGAGAAAATGGTGGGTAAAGATACATATCAGGTTCTCAGCGAGCACGTATTGCCGCTCATGCGTGCCAGAATGCCAGCTCTGAAGGCAGGTAGCGAAGATACCATTGCCCGCGGCGCGCCGTGTATGATTCTTTTCCATGAGCCTGTTCATAACGAGGATGTATTTATCGCATTGGCATATGCGTTGCTTGCAGCGCACTCACTCGGCCTGGGCGCCTGCGCCATCGGTCTGATACCGCCTACTATCAACAGGAATCCGGAGCTGAAGAAGATGTTCAAAGTGCCTGCAGGTAACATGGTTTCGGCCTCCATGATACTGGGTTATCCCAAGTATAAATACTCCCGCGGCATCCGCAGGAGCCCGGCCGGTCTGACATGGATAGAGTGAACGTGCCGGTTGAATTGACAGCCATCTGCTAAGAATATATAGTTGTGTCCAGCCTTTTGCCGAAAGACCGGCCGCTGACAAAATTCTGAAAGTTTGAGGAGGCATCATGCAGAGCGGGCAGGAAGATCAGGACGTCTTAATCAAAGTATCGCGCTGGAAGGTAGGTTACTCCATCGTAGTCCTGTTTATCCTTTACATGATGGACTACGCTTTGCGTTCGGTCATAGGCCCAATTACACCTGCTCTTAAATCCAGCCTGGGTTTGAGCGACACTGAGATAGGCTGGCTGATGTCGGTGGTGCTGATCGGCGTTGCCGTTTTCGCCCTGCCTCTTTCATACCTGATGGACCGCTGGAGGCGCGCCAGGCTGGTCTCCATCATCTCTGTAGTCTGGAGCCTGGCCAGCATATGTTCAGGCTTCTGCATCAATTTCGGGCAACTGGTTACCACACGTACAATAGTCGGCATCGGCGAGGCCGGCTTCGTTTCCGGCGGCATGGCCCTCATTGTCGGCATGGTGAAAAAGGCCAGGCGGGCTTTTGTTACGGGCATCTGGGCTGCGGCAATACCCCTCGGTTCAGCCGTCGGCTTCCTGGTTGGCGGTTGGGTAAGCAAGGATTATGGGTGGCAGGCTGCTTTCTGGGCGCTGGCAGCCCCGGGCGTCATCTTCGGTATACTGGCCTGGTTCCTGCCGGACTATAAAATCCATAAGGATACGCTTCAAAAAGCAGGCGGAGGGAAAACGGCTCTGGCCGCAACTCTAAAGGATATGCTCAGCATCAAGACGCTGCCCATACTTTATATCTCTGTGGCCCTGTCGATGTGTTTACAGCAGGGGTCAATACCCTGGCTGACGGTACTGCTGAACCGAAATATGGGGATGGACAATGCTGTAGCTTCCACGGCCTCTTCGGGTATAGCTCTGCTGGCCGTGATCTCCATGCCGCTGGGCGGCCTGGTGGCGGACCGTGTCTCGCGCCATAATCCGCGCAATAAAGTACTGGTTATGGTGGCAGGGTTGTGGGTGTGCTCATTACTTATGGCGGCAGGCGCCTACCTGGGATCTCTGCCGATATTTGTGGCCGGCGCTTTCTTCATTCCCTTCGGCGTCTCGGCTCAACTCAATACGGTGCAGGAGATTGTGCCAATCTACCGCCGGGCTACAGCCTGGGGCCTGTATATGTTCGCAGGGTACTTCCTGGGTGGGATGTGGGGACCCATCATCATGGGGGCAGTCTCCGACGCAGCGGGCATACAGAACGCCTATATAGTTATCTGCGCAATCGGAATCACCTCCTCTATTGGGTTGCTGTGGGCCTGCCGGCACTTCAATGCCGACTACCAGCGGGCCCGTGAGGTGGACCGCTCCATGGGGTTACTGGAAACAGGTAAATAGCTGCGTTGCCTGGCAGGGTATATGCGGGCGCCGAGGTAGTGATGCCCGTGCAATTCCCGGATAAATGTTTCATATTTTTTTCTCGGGCCGATTGGAGAACGCGGGCTATTATATTATGCTTATGATGTCTTGGGATGGACAATGGAAGTAGCTATCTGGGCTGTAGTTGGTCTGATGCTGGGATGTCTGCCCTTTTCCTACTGGGTGGGCCGCGTGTTTGTGCGCAAAGACATCAGGCGTTACGGTGACGGCAACCCGGGCGCCACCAATGTTTTTAACGCCGGTGGGCCCGTGCTGTATGTCCTGGCGATACTGCTGGACGCTTTCAAAGCGGCCTTGCCGGTATGGCTTTCCCAGCAGGTCTCACATGTGACGGGGCTGGCAATGATACCGGTGGCGCTGGCGCCGCTGGCAGGCAATATTTTTACACCGTTCCTGCGGTTTAACGGGGGAACCGGTGTGGCGGTGGTCTATGGCACATGGCTGGCGCTGACCGGATGGCAGGGTCCTGTAATCATTGCTGCTTCTTTCGGGCTTCTCTTTATTTTCATCAGGGAGACTCCCTGGTGCGTGATCATCGGGATGACCATGATTACGATATTCCTGTTGATCGCGCAGTACCCGCTCTATATGGCGTGTGTGTCTGCCGGTCAGACAGCGCTGATGGGATACAGGCGCAGGCAGAACTTCACACACTGGCCGAAGATGCAGAAATGGGTTGGCGCGCTATCAGGCAGGAATAAACCAGATATACCTCTGCAATCCTGACGCATTTATCGGCGACTGCGATATTACAGTCACGTTGATTATTTATTTCAACACTGGCTAATCTTTGTCCCACAGGCTGCGCGTATCATTGAGCACATTGACCACGGGATCAAGCAGCTTTTCCCTGACCAGGGTCCGCATATCTTCGTGGGTGGCGATATATTCCGCCAGGGGAGGGCTGCAGTGGTAATAAGTATCCACTGCCCAGCGGCCGGGCGCACTCTTTATCAGAACATGGTCGCGGAACGAACGCAGCGTGTCGAGCTCGGCCGCTGTAGGGCTTCCATAGGCCGCAGTGGCGATAAAGCAGCTGAATGGTCCTATTTTCCACTTATGCTGTGATTCATCGGTATCCGATCCTTTAATCTTGCGGGATATCGTGTCTTTACCGCCCTTGCCGTCCTGGACTTCGAGTTGCATTACATGTCCGCCGGAAGGGATCTTCCACTTCCACTGTGACTGGCCTGTATATTGTGACATCAGTTCTCCGTCCAGGTACCAGGAGTAGCTCAGCGTGTCTCCGTCGGCGTCCGTTGACTGGCTGACCACCTGCACGGTCTGTCCCACCTGCGGCTGAGGAGGATCGAAGGTAAAGGCAGCCTTGGGAGGACTATTCACGCCGGGAACAGGTTGCGGTCCGGGACCTGGCTGCGGCGCCTGCGCAACCGATACCTGTACCTGATAGAAATTTGATGCGCCCTTGCTGTCAGTTACCTGCAGGTTGATTGTATGCGTCCCCGCCGGCGGATTCTGATATATGCAATAAGGCTGGTTGGCATACTGCGCCATAGCTATACTGTCAATCATCCAGGCATAGGACAGCATATCACCGTCCGGATCAGAGGACTGGCTGCTGGCCACGATGTTACTGGTCGTCTGCGGTGATGGTGGTGTGACCGTGAAATATGCTGTGGGTGGCCGGTTGGCCTCCGGCGTCGGCTGAGGCGGTATTGGCTGAGGCTCAACAGAATCAACAAAATACTGGGACTGTGCCGTGGCCGCGCCGCCCTTGCTGTCGGTTGCTGTCAGCATGGCTGAGTGGTAACCGGCTGCCTGGCCGGGGAGAATGCAGTAAACCATATTGTTGTACTGCGTTAATGGCGATCCATCAACCGACCAGGTGTAGGAAAGGCTGTCTCCATCCGGATCGTAAGATTGACTGCTTATGACAATAGTATCGGCGGTCGTGGGTGATTGAGGTACAACCGTAAACTGCGCCACCGGTTTCTGGTTGGCAGGCGGGATTATTTCATCCGATCCATCCGATCCATTCAAGTCACCGTCCCAGGGTCCCATCCAGGAGCAGTCGGAGTACTTCCAGTCGCCCTTGAATGAGTTCCCGTCTTCCGACATAACGAATAAGAAGGCACCGGCGTCCCTGGGCGCTGAGTAAGATGGTGATCTCGACCATGTTCCGCTAAAATTGCGGCCGTTTATCGTGCCGTTCAGTTTGCCGTTGTTGGTGGTATATGTGCCGGTTGCTGAAGTGTCGGATACTACTATCTCCATGTTGCCCCAGTCCGTGTTCCATGTTCCTGCCCAGCTGAGAGTGACAGGTTGGGTGGAGGGTTGATCATCCGGTTGCGGCTGGGGTTGACCGACCCTCGTTGCCGGCGCATGCAGAGGGTACCAGCTCGAAGCTGCGGACATGCTGTGGGTATAGCGGCCTGTAAAGGAGTTGCAGCCTGCCAGCATAGCCCATTCGATCCTACCCGTCTGGTCCTGCTCGGTCCAGGTCCCGATAAGTGTGGCGCCTGACAGGGTGCCTTCGATGTACCCGGTATAGTTCCAGCCTGAAGGCTTATATGATCCGGTGACACTGTTGCCCGATTGCGTCAGTTGCAGTTCATTTGACCAGTCGAAATCCCAGGCGCCGGTCCAGTCGCACTGCGTTGACGGGTCAGCCAGCGGTTGAAGTATTTTTAAACCCTGGCGGGTGCCGGTCCAGTCGTTCTCATACCAGCTTCCCGAGGAGCCATAGCGCCAGCGGCCGGTGATCGTCTGGTGCTCGGGGCCCATAATCAGTTCAACGTCTCCTGCATCATTGGGCGGGCTGTAGCTGGGAGACTCGGACCACCAGCCTGTAAAAGTATCGCCGGACACAGTTCCGCTGATTTTGCCGTTGTCATGTGTATAGGTGCCGGAAACCTGGGTTCCGTTCTGTGTTAAAACCATTGTGCCCCATTTAGTAGCCCAGGTTCCTGCCCAGGGTCCTGATACGGGAGCAGGAGTGGGAGCAGGAGCAGGAG
>JAFGHL010000064.1 GCA_016930155.1 Dehalococcoidia bacterium
GATTATAGGCTTCCTGACGGATTTTCTTTTCAGGAAGACAGGTTTCCCCGACATCTTGATATTGATGGCGGTCGGCTACCTGATCGGGCCGGTGTTCCATATCATCGACCCCGCTTCCATATCGCCGGCGGCCCAGTTCATCGCCGGCCTGGCCCTGGTGATCATTACCTTCAACGGCGGCATCGCCTTCGACATATCCAAAGTTGTCTCGTCGACTCCCCGAGCGCTGATACTGGTCATCGTGGGGGTGGCCATAAGCATAGCCGTCATCGCTATCCCCGCCCTGGTGATATTTCAATGGCGGGTGCTGGACAGCATACTGCTGGGGACGGTGGTAGGCGGGACCAGCTCGGCCATTGTGATAGGGCTGCTTAACCGCGCTAGAGTTTCCTCCCGCATATCGTCGCTGCTGAGCCTGGAATCCGTGTTGAACAGCCCCATCGTGATCGTCATCGCCCTGATGGCGCTGCAGGCCATCTCAGCAGGGGAAACCGGCGTTGAGTTTGGCGACATCGGCCTGGCCATTGGCATAAGCGTCGGGATCGGGCTGGGGATCGGCCTTGCGGCGGGCATCTTCTGGCTGTGGATGCTCAAGCTCATGCGGCGGGAAGAATACAACGATATCATGAACCTAGCCGTGGTGTTCCTGCTGTATTTCTTCGTGGAGCACCTGGATGGTAGCGGCGTGATTGCCGTCCTCGCCTTCGCTCTTATCCTGGGCAACGGCCTGCGCATAAGAAAGTTCAGGCTGGAGCAGACGGCTCAGGCCACCCAGATGATGAGAAGGTTCACCTCGGAGATATACTTCCTGGTCAAGACGTTTTTCTTCATTTATCTGGGTATGATCATCGCCTTCGATCAGGAGCTGCCGGTGGCGCTGGGAACGGCCGCCGGCCTGGCACTGCTCTTCGCCAGATACCTGGCAGTTGTGCTCACTTCCATAGGGAGCCGCGAGCTGTGGTCGTACAAGGAGCTGCTAACCGCCATGATGGCCAGGGGCGAGGCGGCAGCGGTGCTGGTACAGCTTATCATAGCCGCCGGGATACAGAACTCTAACCTTTATGCCAATTTCGTGATGGCCGTTATCCTGACCACCGTGATCATATCCGCTGCGGGCATGCTTATCTTCGGCCGCGAACAGGAAGAGGCCGGCCCGCCCCCTAAAGCGGATATGCCGCACAGGTCGCCCTGACTCGGCGGCAGTTTAATATGGGCAGGCCGGCGCCGTTAACGGCTATTTTTTATTGATCACCGAGGCGATATCCATGACCTCCAGTTTGCCGTCGAGGTCTTCGGTCTTGAGGGCCTCCCTGAGCATCAGCAGGCAGCCGGGGCAGGCTACGGCCACCATCTCGGCGCCCGTGGCGGCCGCTTCCCTGACCCTGACGCGTGCCGGGCTGTCCGGGCCCCCCGCCAGGTAGTCGTTGATAAAATTGCCGCTGCCGCCGCCGCAGCAGAAGGCGTCCTTGCGGCTGCGCGGCATCTCCACCAGCTCGAAGCCGTTGTTACTTCTGAGGGCTTTACGGGGCGGCTCATATAGGCTGTTATGCCTGCCCAGGTAGCAGGGGTCGTGATAAGTGATCTTAACCCCATTGCCGCCGCCTTTTTTCCCTGTCACGGCGGCCTGCCCCGCCAGCACCTGCGAATAGTGCAGTACCTCGAACTGGTAGCCGAGGGTCTGGTACATGTTCTTCATCACGTTGTAGCCGTGGGGGCAGAGGGTGATAACTTTCTTGACTCCCAGCCGCTGGAAGTTCCCGATATTCTTTTTGGCCAGCTCGTTGAAGAGGTCCATCTCGCCGAGGGCATATACCTCGTTGCCGCAGCACGTCTCATCCTCGCCCAGCGTCCCATAGGATATGCCCGCCGCATCCAGCGCTTTGGAGCAGTTCTCGACCATATCCTTGGTGCCTTCTTCGTAATTGGCGAGGCAGCCCAGGAAGAGCAGGTATTCCGTGCCTTTATCATATTTTTTGAGGCTGGCTGTCCACGGCAGGCGCTCGCCGGCCGGCTTCTTGAGCGGATTGCCGTAGTTATAAACCGATTCGAGGAAGCGCTTGACCCGGGCGGGTATCTTGCCCTGCTCGACCATGTCGCTGCGGGCTTCGATGATCCAGTCTACGATCTCGGGGGAGAACTTCATGGGGCACTGTTCGACGCAGTTCTTGCACGTTGTGCAGGTATAGAGTATCTCCGCCAGGCGCTCTGACCATGGCAACTCCCCTTTCAACCAGGCGTAGGTCAGCCAGAGGCGCCCTCCTGTCGAGTATGTGTCGAAGCGGAACCTGTTGTAGGAAGGACAGTTGAAAGCGGAGTAGTCGGTGGGGAATTTGCAGTAGCCGCAGCGGAAGCACCTGTGTATCTGAGTCTGATACCTTTTCATCGCGACACCTCCCAGTTGCCGGGATTCATTATGCCGTTGGGGTCCAGCAGCTTCCTGATCTTCATCATTAGGTCCAGCGTATTGGGGTCCATCATCTTCATGGTCATTTTCTGCTCGTCGATGTTGGGCTTCCACATCACGCCGCCGTTCTCGAGGGCGAACTCGGCGGCTTCGTCCAGTGCATCCTTGGCCCTTTTCATGGTCTGCGGGTCGGCCCGGTTGAAGGTGTAGGAGAAGGAGAACATCATACTGTGCCCGCAGTCGATCATGCGGGCGGCCGAGGAATAGTAGAGGTTATATTTGCCGGCCAGCTCCTCGAGCTTGCGCACGAAGATGGGGTATTTCTCGATGGGGGCGATCGGGCCGCTGTACTCGAAACCGCCGCCCTTGCTGACATCGGCGAAGCGCGTGGTGTCCTTGGACGGCATGGACAGCATGGGTGCCTTCATCTCGGGGACAAGGCTGACAAACCCGCCGTCGCGGCTCTCGAAATAGTCCCACAACGTGTTCCAGCAGTATTTCCTCTTGTATTCCATCTCCTCGACGTCGTTGCCGGTGATATAGAACAAAATGTAGTAGTTGCCCCGGTATCTCATGGGTATGGGCTGCGCAGTCACCACCAGGTCTTCGATCATCTCGGTGCGCGCCAGCCTCAGCATGATGTCGGACACCAGCTCTGCCTTGTCGGTGAGGAAGAGGACTGGCTCGCGGTATTTCTTGCCGGGATACAGCTTCATGGCAATCTTGGTTATAATTCCGGTGGTGCCGCACCAGCCGAAGAACAGGCCGCTGAGGTCGGGCATGGGTGGGCCCTTGGAAAACCAGTAATCGGACACGGAGCACGTCCCGATCCTGCATATCTCGCCGGTGGGCAGGACGACCTCCAGCCCGCAGACCATGTCAGAATTGAAGCCGCGCTGTTGGGTTAGCCGCCCCTGGCCGTGTATGACGGCGTTGGCCGCCACGGTGGCGATGGGGGGCGAGTCAGGTATGCTGTGCCTTAAATGGGGATAGTTCTTGAGCAGGTGGCTCTTGAGGGCGCCGTGCGTGACACCGCCCTCGATCAGCGCATAGGATCCACGCTCGTTTATCTCCAGGATTTTATCCATTTTCTTCATATCCAGCAGGATGCCGCCCTTCTGGGGGATGACCAGACCGGTCAGCGAAAGCCCGCCACCTTTGGGAACCACGGCGATTTTCTCACGGTTGGCCAACCTGATGATGGCCTGCACCTCCTCCACCGTGGACGGCATCACAACATAGTCCGGCTCATGCGGCGGCATCAGCCCCGGGTCGCGGCCATACATGTAGAGCTCCTCCCGGGCGTTAGATACGTAATCCTTGTCAACTATGTTGGTGAGTTCGCTGTAAATATCAATCATCTCTCTATACCTCAGCCTCCATTTTTGCCGGTTTCAAGCTCTGTTCTTCCCCCACCGCCAGCCTACACAGGTCGATGACATGGATGGGCTTGAGCCCGAGGTCGACCACCCTCTCGGCCAGCGAGTCCCAGCAGGCCGGGCAGTTGAATACGACGTAGTCAGGATTGACGGCCTGTATATCGTCCAGGTTCTTCTTTTGTATCTCGTCGGCCAGGTCCGGCCCCTTGCCCATCCTGAATATCTCGGCGCAGCAGAGGGCGTTCTGTCGGTCGTATTTGCGCTCGGCACGCTCCACGCCAATGAGGCTGAACAGCTCGTCCAAGCTCTTCTCTATCTGCGGGATGAGGCGGGTCGAGCAGTTGCGCTGGTAGGCTATCTTCAGACCGAGCGGTTTGACCTGGCTCTTCATCTCCTTCAGGCGCTCGATGAGGAAGTCGTAGTAGTGCACCGGTTTAAACGGTACTTCGATCCCGTAGGCGGGCGCCAGCGAGGCGTAGGTGGCATAGCATTCGTCGTGCAGGCAGACAAGCTCCTTGATCCCCAGTTTTTTAATGTTCTCGAGGATGCCGGGCAGCCTTTCAAGGATCAGCGACATCTTGGCGTAGTGCAGGTAGACGGCGTTGCAGAAAAACTCCTGGCCGTAGATCACAGATTGCTCGATGCCCTCAAATAATTTGCCGTGGGCCAGCGCGTTGAAATGCGCTAAAAAGCAATAGGAGAGAGCCTTTTCCTGTAATAATCCCACCGTGAATCTTCCCACCGGCAGACACTGGTTGACCCACATGGTGACGATCGGCC
>JAFGHL010000065.1 GCA_016930155.1 Dehalococcoidia bacterium
CTTCTTCCCCGCCAGGGAAACGGTGTTGAAGTATGAGGTGGGCAAATCGCCCAAAGTCGAGCCGGTAGTGGAGGAGAAGGCCTTTGCCATCATCGGGGTACATCCCTTTGATATCCGAGGGCTTTTACTCTTCGACGCGGTGTACGGTGGTAACCATCCAGACCCCAACTATTTCCTGAAAAGGAACAACACGGTCATTATCGGTGTCGATTGCCTCACCCCCAACCCTAAGTCTTTCGCAGCCGGTATGGGCACGGCTGTCGTTGAAGAAGGCTTCGACCTGATGCTGACCGAAATCGGCGGTACCTACTTCGTCACGGTCGGCACGACCAGGGGCAACAACCTGTTGAACAAGCATGCCAGAAACGTTAAAGACGCCACGCCGGCCGACCAGGAGAAACGGGATAAAGCCCGCAAAGACGCCGAAAAAAAATATAAAGTTACTTTGAAGGTGCAGCCCCAGGATATACCGGCGCTGCTGGATGCAACCTGGGAAAGCAAGGTTTTCAAGGACAAGTCGGAGACCTGCCTGAGCTGCGGCTCCTGCGTTATGGTCTGCCCCACCTGCGTCTGCTTCGACGTGCAGGACGAGATGTCACTCAACCTTAAGGACGGCGAGCGCTACCGCCGCTGGGACGGATGCATGCTGACCCAGTTCGCCAAGGTGGCCAGCGGCGAGAACTTCCGGGAACACAAGGAGCAGCGCTTCCGCCACCGTATGTACCGCAAGGGCAAGTACCTGCTAGAGAGATACAAATATCTGGGCTGCGTCGGCTGCGGCCGCTGCGCTATCGCCTGCCTGGCCGAGATCGCCAGCCCGGCTGAAACTTACAATCTGCTCAAGGAGGCCAAGTAAATGGTTATGCAGCTAACCGCCAAACAATCCATACACCTCCCGCGCACAGCCGAGCTGATCAGGGTAGAGAAACTGAGCGACCGGGAGAAGGTATTCGAGTTCAAATTCGAGGACGGCAAGGAGCTCGGACAGAGGCCGGGGCAGTTTGTCGAGGTCTCCATCTTCGGCGTGGGCGAAGCCCCCATCTCGGTTACCTCCTCGCCCACACATAAAGGCTCCTTCGAACTGGCAGTCAGGGCCACGGGCAGCGTCACCGACAAGCTGCACACGCTGGAGAAGGGCGCCAAAGTGGGAATCAGGGGTCCCTTCGGCAATGGATTCCCCATTGAGACGCTCAAGGGCAAGGACATACTCTTCGTGGCCGGCGGCATCGGCCTCTTCCCCCTTCGCTCGCTGATCAACTACGTCATGGACAACCGCAAGGATTTCGGCGAGGTCAACACGCTTTTCGGCTGCCGCTCTCCGCAGGAGAGGCTCTTCATCGGCCAGCTGGCTGAATGGGATAAGAGCAAGGATATGTGCTTCCTGGAAACGGTCGACCGGGTGCCGGACGACTCCTGGCAGGGCAACGTGGGCGTAATCACCACACTCTTCCCCAGGATATCCTTCAATCCGGCCAACACCTATGCCGTCGTAGTGGGCCCGCCCATCATGTATCGCTTCGTCATAGCCGAGTGCCTCAAGAAGGGCCTGGCCGACGACCACATCATCATGTCGCTGGAGCGCAGGATGAAATGCGGCGTGGGCAAGTGCGGACACTGCCAGATAAACGGGCTTTACTGCTGCCAGGAGGGGCCCGTCTTCACCTATGCACAGGTAAAATCTTTAAAGGAGGCAGTATAAATGAAACCAAGAGTAGCCTTTTTCGATTTCACGGGCTGCGAGGGATGCCAGCTCGAAGTTCTTAACTTCTACACCGAGGTTGTCGACCTCATTAACGCGGTGGACATCGTCGAGTTCCGCGAGGCCAGCTCCGACCACTCCGACGATTATGATATCGCCTTCATCGAAGGCAGCCAGACTACCAAGAGGGATGTCGAAAGGTTGCAGAAGATCAGGGAAAAGGCCAAGATACTGGTGGCGCTGGGTGCCTGCTCCTGCACCGGCGGCGTCAACGCCCTCAAGAACCGCTTCCCCATGGAGGAGAACCTCAAAGTAGTATACGGCGAGTCGGCCAAGTACTACGATACGATACCCACCAGGCCGACCAGCGCCTATGTCAAGGTCGACGCCTACCTGCACGGCTGCCCCCCCAACCGCAACGAGGTCATCAGCCTGGTCAAATGCCTGCTAACCGGCAAAAAGTTCGAGCAGTGCCATAACCCTGTCTGTGTGGAATGCAAGCTGGCAGAGAATATCTGCGCCTTCGAGCGCGGCGAATTCTGTCTGGGCCCCGTGACCCGGGGTGGCTGCAACGCTGTCTGCGTCACCGCCGGACGCAAGTGCTGGGGCTGCCGGGGAATGGTAGACGAACCCAATATCAATTCTCAGAAGGACGTAATGGCCAAATACGGCCTGACTTTGGATGATATGATGATGCAGTTCAAGCTCTTCAACGGAGCGCTGGAGGTTTCTAAATAATGACTACCAAAGAAGTTAATTTCAAAGTACACCACGTAGCCCGCGTCGAGGGACACGGCAATATAATCGTGAATGCTAAGAACGGCAAAGTGGAAGAGGTCAAATGGGAGATACCTGAATCACCCCGTTTCTTCGAATCCATGCTGCGCGGCCTCAGCTATTCCGATGTCAACTTCATAGCGCCGCGCATCTGCGGCATCTGCGCCGTAGCGCATGCTACAGCCTCTATCGAGGCTGTAGAAGCTGCCTTCGACGTTAAGCTTACCGAGCAGGCCTCTCTCGTCCGCGAGCTGCTCTTCGACGCCGAAACTGCCACCAGCCATGTCCTGCATTTCCATTTCCTGGTGGCGCCGGATTTCTTCGGCGTGGGCAGCGTTATACCACTGGCTTCCACGCATACCGACGTTGTGCTGAGAGCACTGCGCCTGAAGAAGACGGCCAACAACTGGGCTGATATGCTCTGCGGACGCAAGACACACCCCATATCCATGGTGGCAGGCGGTTTCGTTAAGTGGCCTGAGATGGAACAACTCAGGTGGCTCAAAGAGACGCTGGAAGGCGAATATATGAAAGACCTCGATGCAACTGTGGAGCTGTTCAAGACGCTCAAGTTCCCCGATTTCACACGTGAAACGGAGTATATAGCCCTGTACCGACCCGATAAATACAGTTTTATCGGCGGCGCCATCGGCTCCACCGACTGCAAACCCATGCCCATCAACGATTACCAGAAGGTAACCAACGAGTTTTGCGTACCCTGGTCTACAGCCAAATTTACCAAACACCTGCGCGATTCATACCAGGTGGGCGCTCTGGCGCGCTTCAACGTCAACCACGATAAACTGCATCCCAAAGCAAAGAAGGTGGCGCAGACCTTCGGGCTCAAGGCGCCCTGCCACAACCCCTACCTGATCAGCGTGGCGCAGATCGTTGAAGTAGTGCACGCCGTCGAGAACAGCATCATGATCCTCGACAAACTGCTGAGCAAAGGCATCAAGCAGGAGAAGCCGGAGGCCAGGGTCAGGGCCGGGCGCGGCGTGGGCGCGGTCGAGGCCCCCAGGGGCATCCTCTTCCACGACTATACCTTCGACGACGACGGCAAGCTCATCGCCGCCAACATCGTCATCCCCACCAACGAGAACCACAACAGCATCCAGCACGATTTCAACAAACTGCTGCCGGAGATAATCGACCGGCCGCAGGACGAGATCAAACTGGCCATGGAGATGCTGGTCAGGGCCTACGATCCCTGCATCTCATGTTCCGCCCACATGCTGGAGGTCAAATTCGTCTAACTGCCCATAATCCGGTTTTTGTAACACAACAGGGGGAGTGCACACTCCCCCTGTTCTCTATGCAATGAAAGTTAATTTCTGTATAATGAATTATATTCACGGCACCGAGACGACGCTTTATGACAAGCGGCAAGCTATTATACCGTCTGTCGGCCATCTTTCTGGCAGTACTTGCGCTGCTGTTATCCTCCGGCCAGCCGGTCAGGGCTGATACATTCGTAGGCCCCTCTGCGATCGTCATAGACGGCACATTCACGGACTGGCCCGCCACGCCACCGGCCTATGACGGACGCTACGAAATCCAGGATTTTTCAAATACAGGTATTTATGACGGAACCGGTTTCAGTAATACTGCTGCCGATATTAATTACTTCTGGAATGCCATGTCCACCCAGAACGGTGGCACCGACAACGCCAGCCCCACAAACAAGATACAAAATATTTATTACCGCATCGATACTTTCACCAATAAAGTCATCAGACCCCAGCAGACTTACAATATCCAGTTAAACCTGGGGGCGGCGGCGGAAGGTTATGCAGACCACCTGTTGCAGATATCGGTGCTTGATACGGCTACTCCCCAGGTAAGAATCCTGCTTTCCCAGTACAATGCGCCTTATTCCAGGATGGGTGCCTACACCAGCGGGTCGCTGACAAGCCGCGTCTGCAATATCGCCGGTTACGGCGGCGTCGTGGATGCCAGGGCGGTTGGCGCTTACGGCAAGTATGACGGCACAAATTACGGTATCGAGGTTAGCATACCCATAGACTGGTACGGCGCCGCGTACGGCGGGACTGTAAAAGATGATGGAACCGGTGCGAGCTTGATTCCAATGACCATGTTCAGCTCGACCGGCAGCCTCGGATCAGTCGGCACGGTCAAGGATACTATTAACGACGCCGGAGGCGAGCTCCATTTCGCCATTGTAAATGCCATAACCGGCGAAACGACCTACGTATTTCCTCCATCTCTCACCGTCACCAAAGAAGGCCCGGATGAGGCCACGGTGGGCTCTTATATAACCTTCACCGGCACTCTGAGCAATGTCGGCTATATACGCGCCGAGAATGTGGTCATGGTGGATTACCTGCCGGCAGGATTGAATTTCATAAGCTCCAGCCACTCATCCGTCTATGATTCGGTGGCGCACACCGTCACCTGGAACCTTGGCAGTGTCGGAGGCCTCACTTCAATGCCCGGCTGGTTAACCGTCCAGGTGGACGGCTCTGTGCCCAACGGCACGCATCTGACAAATACCTTTAGCATCACCTGGGAGGACGAGATGGGCGTCGGCTACGGCCCCACCACTGCTACCAAGGATGTCATTATCTATACTCACCCGACTCTTTCAATCAACAAATCCGGCCCGGCGACAGGCAGCCCCGGAGGACCTCTTTCCTTCAGTATAGATGTAACTAACACGGGTGGCCTGCCGGCGCAGAATATCACGCTGGTGGATACCCTGCCGCCCCAATATATCTATGTCAGCTCAAGCTCCTCAGGGGTATACGACCCCGGCGCGCGCACGGTCACCTGGAACCTCGGATCACTGGCCGCCGGCGGTAATAGCGTCGTGTCGCTTACCGTGCAGGTTGACGCCGGCGTGGCCAACAACACACCGATAGACAATAGTGCACAGGTTACCTGGCAGGACGCGGGCGGGGCAACCTACGGCCCGGTCGGCGCCACCCTTACCACCACCATCTACACCACTCCACAGCTGACCGTTACCAAGGAGGGGCCCGACGAGGCCACCGCCGGCTCCTATATCTCTTTCACAGGGACGATCACCAATGCCGGCGGCACGGACGCCATAGACGCCGTGCTGGTCGACCAGCTGCCGGAAGGACTGACATTTGTAAGCTCCAGTCATTCAGCGGTTTATGATCCTATTGCACGCACGGTCACGTGGAATCTGGGCAATATCCCCAGCGGCATTTCCCTCTCGGGCTGGATCACCGTACTGATAGACGAGTCCGTTTATCAGGGAAGTCACCTGGTAAACACCTTTTCAACAACCTGGAAGGACGCAGGAGGAGCAAGTTACGGACCTTCCACTGCCGACAAGGAATTCACCGTCTATACACGCCCGGTGTTATCAATTAACAAGATGGGGCCGGCGACGGGCACACCGGGCGGCCGGCTCACCTTCACCATCGACGTGACCAACTCCGGCGGCCTGCCCGCGCAGA
>JAFGHL010000066.1 GCA_016930155.1 Dehalococcoidia bacterium
ATAGCCGGTGGACAGGCAGAGCTGTTCCCAGGCCAGGTCGACCTGCTGGTTGCGGCCGGTTACCGGGTCAGCGCCGACAAGGTACTTGTCAGCCGGGCTCTTCAAGGCCGGCCCTTTCTTGGCCAGGCAGTCGGTATATGTCCAGAGCATGCCCTGGTTCAGTGATGGCGTGTAGCCGGGGAAGTTCACATCCCAGGGGATAGCAGGATTATTCAAATGGTTGTTATAGCTGCCGGTGCGCAGCAGCCCGGCATAGCCCGTGGCGGTAGTATCCCATCCCCAGAAATTGCCGGTCTGGTCGTCGATGGCATACAGCTGGGTGTTGGTATTCAGGTTACAGCAGCCGCTATATTTCAGCGAAGTGGGTTCCAGGGTAAACTGGGTAAACTGGGTGGTAGGTGGTGAAAAGATATCGAGGCAGCCCCATTCAATTCCCGGTTTGGGCATACCAAAGCGCGGCACCAGCGTGCGGCAGACAGCACTGTTAACCATGTTTTGTGAATTGACTACCCAAGAATGGGCGGCATATAAGGCAGGATGCGGGTTGCCGGTCCAGGCCTGTGCCAGGCCGAAAATACCTACAGTATGCGGCGGCTGCGTCCCTACCGGCCAGGCTATTGCAGTCGCCCCGTTTATGGCCGCCATCATGTCGGCATCGGTCCAGGAAACAACGTCGGGGATTGTATTGCGGTATACGGTGCCGGGAGCTGTCGCCAGCCCTCCCCACATATCACAGCCGAGGTATATGAATGCGTTCTCTTTAAAATCAACGTCGAAGATGACGTGCTCATTGCCGTGCCCTTTGATGGTCTCGCTTATCTGGCCGAAAGTTACCCCCTTGTCGAAGGAGAAAGCGATAGGGTAGGCTGCCCCATATCCGCCGCCGACCAGTACCTTATCGTAAGGCATGGCCGCGATAGTATGTGCATATCCCAGGGTGGTATCGTAGCTGGGAAGATTGGTAGACCAGGCGGTCCCGGTATAGGAAAGCCTTTGCACTAGCCCGGTCGGGCTGAGGGCATAGAGAGTGGAGCTTGATTCAAAAACGAAATCCTGGACGGTATCCCTCGGATTTATCATCGCCCAGTAGTCTCCGTAATCAGGCGACCAGGCCATGACGCCGCCCGTCCCGGCCAGGGTATTAGCAGCAAGCTGCGCTGCCCACCCTACCATCTCGCCATCCTTTTTATCGATACAGGAAGAAACCACACGCAGGATGGGCAAATCGCTCTGGGCGACGTTACATGAACCCGAGGTCACGTGGCAGAAGACGCGCTCCCAGTAATAACCGATTGGCGCTATGGCAGCTAGCGGCGCTGCCACATTGGGATTGATGGTCGATCTCCAGACGCTATCGAAGGTGTTGCAGGCGCCGTTTGCATTGCGGTTCACGGATGCCAGGTACAGAGTGGTGCCGTCCGACGGAACGGCCACATCATTAAACCAGTCGAGCGAGGTATCGATCAGTCCCAGCTGGTTCCATGTTTCCCCGTTGTTGCGGCTGATGGCGAAAGCGGTTTCATCGTTGATTATAGCTGCCGCCGTCCAGGGAACATACCAGTTAATCCCCGCGGTTGCCAGCAGAGAGCCGGTGGTGACCAGCGCCAGGGAACCGTCTAGCTGCCCTGCTCCACCCCAGTTAACAATAGCTCCGCCGTTGCCGTCCTTAGCCCCGGCAGCGCAGGTGCCCTGGTTGGCGGCGCCGGTGGTCGGTTTGAGGGCAGGATACCAGCAGGGTGTCGGGCAGGTGGTCGGTGAATCGGTGAACCATGTCGGAACGGTGGCTGTGCACGGGAAGCCCATGCGCTCGCCGGCCAGCAGCTTGCCGGATGAATAAGTGCCGAAATAAGCAACCGAATAGATATCCTTGTTTATTACTGTGGTGGTGTCCATCAACAGATACTGCGTGGTGTCGTCTATGCGGTAAATACCCGTCTGGTTTACGGCGTTTTTTACAGCGTCCAGGCTGATATAAACCCGGCGCAGCGAGGAAGACTGGCCGGAGAAATCTGAAGGCAGTTCCAGGTCAGCTATCCGCAGCGTAGTCAGGTCAGGCGATGAGTTTGCAGCGCTGGCGGGATTTTTCACCTCGATGCCGGGGCCAGGGTAGGCAAAGCCTAGTGTTGTATTACTGTCGATGTCCCGGTAAGCCACGTTGAAGTAAGTGGCATTGATATCTGCGTATACCAGGCACAGCGAAGAATCACCCATATAAGTTGGGGAGAACCCGATGTCAAAATAGTCTATGCCTGCTACAGGATTGATTTGCACCTGCCACGTATCGAAATCCCTTGAATTTATAACCAGCACCCGTCCGCCGCCCACCCCGGTAGCGGTACCGACGGCGATGTCACGGCCATTGGCGTCTCCCGGAGATATGCTTATGCTCCTTATGCTCTCACCTGCGGCTATGAGCGGCGAAAGGTTGGTTATTTCCCATCTACTGCCTGCATCCTGGGTTACCCATACTTCCACAGGGGCATCCACGGCGTTGCTTGATGTGACTATGGCCCAGAAACTGGGTGCGTCCGGTGCTATGGCAGCATCCCAGACATTGACTATTACACCCCAGGTATTGAGCATGGTGCGTGACAGCGCAGTATGGCCGCCCCAGCTTATTCCGTCGTTTGATGACATGAGTGACATGGGCGGCACGTCATTCCTTGTCACGACTACCAGCATGTTACCGGAGGGGCCGACAACAAAGCGGTCTACTTCTGATTGCAGTAGGATATCATTTCTGGCAGGATCGTAGGCCGGGGTGGTTATGATGTCCCATTTCATGATGCCCGCCTCCGCCGGCTGCACTTCAATCAAATGGGCAGGTATAACCATGGCCATTGCCAGGAGGAAAGCAAACAGCAACAGTGAAAACCGGCTTCCGATTTCACGTACCCCGCGTTTTAAGTGATCATTCATTCAATTATTTAAGTTATTTAAGGAAAAAAGCAGGTGTTGACCATCCTGTCCGGGATGCAACAGAACAATTTGCAACCAAGACATTTTTAAAAACATTTTCCGCATTTTACAGCAAGAATGGGGAGATAGCAACACCACAGAGCAAAAATCTTTTACCCAGCCCTTTTTACCGCTTCTTAACACGAAGTGAAAACAGCCGGTTGGGCAAGCATGCTGCCCCGGCCCTATTTTCCCTTAAACTGGGGGGCGCGCTTTTGCAGGAACGAAGTGATGCCTTCCTGGACGTCCTCGGACTCGCGGCAGACCTGCTGCATGAAATCTTCCATGGCCATCTGCGTCATGACTGAGTCAGCTTTCAGTGAGGCATAGGCCATGCGCTTGCTCATCTCAATGGAAAGTGAAGGCCCGGCGGCCAGCCGTTTGGCAAAATCACGGGCGGATTTCACCAGCTCATCGTGGGGGACGACGTGGTTGACTATGCCGATGCGCTCGGCTTCACGTGCGTCTACTTTGTCCCCGGTCCACATCATTTCCAGCGCCCGGCTCACGCCGATCAGTCGGGGCAGGTAATAGGATGTTCCGCAATCGGGTACCAGGCCGCGCTTGACGAAAATGGCTGAGAAGCTGGCCTGCTCGGAGGCTATCCTGATGTCGGCTGCTAGCGCATAGGCCAATCCGCCGCCGGCTGCAATGCCATTGACGGCAGCGATAACCGGCTTGGTGAAGCGGTCGATCTGCTGGATGGCATAGCCGAAGCTGACAAACGGCGTGGTTCGTTCGGCCCTGCCGATGCCTTCCTGGTTCTTGTCGGTTCCGTATGGCGGGGCTGAAAGATCCGCTCCCGAGCAGAAGGCCTTTCCATTCCCGGTCAATATCAGGGCTTTGACAGCCTCGTCCTCGTTCATGTCTTTGAGGGCTCTGGTCATTTCATGCAGTATCGGCGGGTTAAGCGCATTGAGCTTATCAGGCCTGTTCAGTGTGAGAACTGCGACTCCATCTTCAACTTCAACGATTATATTCTGGTATGGCATGATAGCGGCCTCCGATAATGAGATGATAAACTATACCATAATCCGGACTCATTTTGTCACCCGGCGACTGGTATTCTATCTAATAGAGGGAGGTAAAGCGATGGATGATCTCGAGAGGGAAAAGAAGCAGGGCTTTGACTGGGATTACCTGGCTGATGTGCTGGACAGGAAGGCCGAGCTTGGAGACAGGTACCAGCTACCGGGATTCGGGCTGGGAGCCGCCCTGTTTGCCTATGTGGCAAAGGCCATAATCAATGAAATAGGGCCTGAGAAAGGCGAGGCATTGCTCAGGCAGGCCATCGAGGATTTCGGCAGGGCCAGGGGACGCCGCATAGCCGCTACGGTTAAGGACCTGGGCCAGCCGCTTACCATTAAGAGCTGGCTTATTTACAGTGATATCGACAGTGGTAACTTCGACCCTCATCCTGACTTGGACAATAATGACCTTGTCGTGAAAGCAGGAGAATGTACATTCTGGAATACCGCCCGGGAATTCGGCATGGGAGATTACGCCAAAATCTACTGCAAATATGTTGATTACGCCATATTAGAGGGCTATAACCCCGATGCCAAACTGTTACTGCATGACAGGCACCACGTTGGACAGGAAGACCACTGCCTCTTCCGCTATATAATGAAAGAGGCCAACAAGGAAAAGCTTTGAACGTTAGACATTTGATTAAAAGCAGTTCCGATTCTTGTGCATGTGAACCTGTAAATTTGCAGTTTTAGCGATTCTATTTAAAGGCGTCCGGGTAAATTTCGGAAAAGATGGGCTGGATATCAGCCTGCGCCCCGATGTAGCTGATGGGGTATTTGAAGCCGACCTTTTCCAGTTTTTTCAGTCCGGAGAGGGCCCTGTTGATTTCAGACGGAGGAAGCGCTATTGAGATCTCATCATCTGCCACCTGGCCTATGGCCCTTTCACCCCAGCATGGTATGGACAGTTGCGGTTTTTGCGTTTTATAGCATTCAGCCAGTGAGTCCGCGCAGGCGCCTTCTCCGATGAAGTGGAAATCGAACCGCTCGTATTTTTCCTTTTGCAGCCCGCACATCAGCATTGTAAGCTGGGCAGGGTTACCGAAAATAAGCACGACTTCCGGTTCGATATCACCCTTGCCGAGCGGCGATAACACGACTGCTTCTGCTACCGGGACGCGCGGCGATTCCATTTGCTGCTGAAAGGCTTCCTCGGGAGAGGCAAACCATGTTGTGGAAAACATCTGTGCTTCACCGCGCATGCTTTTCTCCGAAGCATGCCTGATGCCGTTGATTCTCATGCAGCGGATATTCATATTGTCCTGTTTCGTCATGCCGATGGTCATTTTGCGGACTCTGGCCAGGAAAACCGCCTGGCAGAAAGTAAACAGGTAGGGGATACGCTGCAAGTCCTTTATTTTATCCAGGTCTTCTGCTTTTTCCAGCCTGCAGAAAGCCACAGGGTCGGTTTTCAGCCGTAATGCATTAATAAGCTCACCGGAAATCTCAGTCCAACTCATTAGAGCCTCCTCTTCTAATTGTTATTAATGTAGTAATGCACGGGGAACCTGCACATTTTAACACAAAAGTTAAAGCAAAAATAAATTTCTGTGGCAAGCGCCAGTCTGATGCTGTTAAGTGGGGCTAAACTCAAGGTTATATCTTAAGCTCTGGGGCATGCTAGCGTAGCTTTTACAATGGATACCTACTCGCATATAATATCAGGCACGCAGGAAGATGCTATGGCTCTGCTTGACGGTGTGATTCCACCCGGAGTGGTCACAGCGCCACGGGAGCGGCATAAACTTTTACCATGCGTCGTGAACCTGCCTTAACCTGAATAAGGCAATTATTAGAGCAGAAACGATAAATGAGGCAATATTGGAGGGTCGGTGTGATATGAAAAACATACATCTGCGCTGGTTTCTGATTCCTGCTGTGTTATTTATGATAGGCAACATAGC
>JAFGHL010000067.1 GCA_016930155.1 Dehalococcoidia bacterium
GTGAGCTTGAGGCGTTCATCGCTCTCCCGCAACGCAAACTCGGTCTGCTTGTGTTCGGTTATGTCGGTCATCAGGGCATTGATCTCAACTATTTTGCCCTCGTTATAGACAGGACGGCTGGAGGAGCGGACCCAGATAATACTGCCGTCTTTATCCAGGATACGGAATTCCCAGGGTTCAAGCCGGCCCGAGAGCAAACGGTCGAAGCTTCCGAGCAGGCCCGGCAGGTCATCCGGGTGAATCAGGGGCATAAACGATTGCCCGATCAATTCGGCGATTTTATATTTGGTGTAGCGCTCGACGGCCGGGCTGGCGTACAAGATGCGGCCCTCCGCATCCAGCGTGTACATCACGTCGTTGATGTTCTCCACCAGCGTGCGGAATTTATCCTCGCTGGCGCTCAGCGCCTCTGAAGACATCCTGCTCTCAGTGACATTGCGTGCCACTATCACGGAACCGGTATATTTGCCGTCGATGATAATAGGAGACATGGTGGCGTCATAATACTGTAAACCGACCTGCATCTGAAGGCTATAGTTGAAGCGGCATGCTTCCCCGGCCCTGTTTCTGGCCATTGCATCTGCAGCCTGCTCATTGAAATGGGCCGGCATGATTTCATTGTATTTTTTGCCCATGAAAACATCGGGATCGACGTAAAGCTCCTGCGATGCGCCGTGGTAGCTGACAAATCTGCCCTCGTGGTCGATGACGAATACCAGCTCGGTCATGGCAGATAGGATGCTGTTCATCCTGACCTCGGCTTGGCGCAGTGAATGCTCGGCCAGCCTTCGCTCGGTGATGTCGTTATAGATAGATACTACTTCACCACTTTGCATGCGGTAGACCCAGTGCTCGCGCCATGAGCCGGGATCGCGGCTATCGCGGTAGATGCTGTCGGGGAGATACTGGGATTCGCCGCTGCTCCAGACCTTCTGTAATACTTCCAGCAGGCCGATGTCCTTAACGCCCGGGAAGACCTCGGTAATGCGCCGGCCCAGCACCTCATCGCGGCTTATAAGATCGATTTTCTCGGCGGCCGGGTTGAAATCCCTGATAATGAAATCCTCCCCGTCATCCACCGCCTCGTAAACGGCCACCCCGCTGCTCATATGGTTGAAGAGATCACTGTAGCGTGTCTCGTCTGTCGAGACAAATACGAGTTGATGTGCTGCATTGCCGGCGCCCGCCTTTTTACGAATGGTTTTCTTGACAGGCGCCTTCTTGATCTTTTTGGCGCTCCCGCCTTTGTCTCTGGCCACCAACAAAGCCTCCGTTACGATACTTAACCGGGACAGAACTTTACAATAGTACTCAGACTATTATACATGGTCGGGTCGTAAATGCTATACGACTTTAGTACTGTAGCGGAGCCCGCTCTGCCGTGTTTGAGGCCGATTATTAGTCCGATCTGAGCAGAGAACCTCTCACCCTGTCCTCACCCGCAACATAGTGTCTTGCTCCCATTGCGAAGCAAATGAAGGCCAGCAGTCCCCCACGATGGCTCCCAGCGCAATGCCCAGCGGTCGACCAGGTAGGTGGTGGGAATGGCCAGGGCGCCGTAGATCAACATGTAGACGGTCTGTATCGCTCTCAGCTGAGTATCGCTCCAGCCCATCTCAAGCTTCATGGGCTGCAGCACCACCGTCAGCACCATGTGGTCCATGTAGCTGAGCGTATATAAAAACAGGCACACCATGAGTATCCAGTGTGCCTTCCAGCCCCTGTCTGGTAGTGGCCTCCTCCGAAGAGCATGGGACATTCAATCACTTTCAGTATTAATTATGCAGCGCCGGGCCTGCTATTTATTTATGACTGCTGTCGGTCAGGCTCGAATACCTTACATCCGGCCGATGCGGGTTGCGTAGCCAATGCCGGCAGTGTCATAATAGCCTCCGCGGCGCGGTTATCCGTGAAGTGATAAAAAGTCCAAGTTCAATGTTTTCAGGAAATGATTTTTTATTAAGGGGGTGCGAGCATGCAGGGTGAAGGCGGCTATATATGGTGGAAGCATGGCGTCATGTGTGAAATCTGGCCGCGCAGCTATTACGATACCAACAAGGATGGCTCGGGGGATTTAAAGGGTATAAATACAAAGCTGGAGTACCTGGCCGACCTGGGCATCGATGGTATCTGGCTGGGTCCCATTAATTCCTCTCCCATGATAGATTCGGGATATGACGTGGCCGATTACCGCACGATAGATCCTCTCTACGGAAGCATGGCGGATTTCGAGGAGCTGCTTCAGCACGCTCATAATCACGGAATACACATCATCATGGACCTGGTGGTCAACCATACTTCCGATCAGCATGCCTGGTTCAAGGAGTCCCGCTCCTCCAGGGACAATCCCAAGCGGGACTGGTATATCTGGCATGATAAGAAAGGGGGCGGGCCCCCAACCAACTGGAAGGCGCTGGTGGGCGGCAGCACCTGGGATTGGGACAGGTCCACCGGGCAATATTACCTGCATTCATTCCTCAAGACTCAGCCTGATCTCAACTGGCGCAATCCCGCTGTGCGGAAAGAGATATACGACACGATGAGGTTCTGGCTGGATAAAGGGGTGGATGGCTTCCGCTGCGACATTCTCAATTATTTCCTCAAGGACGACGAATTGAGGGGCAATCCTTTTTCGCTGGCGGCAGGGCCGTTCAACGGATTTCAGAAACACCTTTACACCAGAAACCAGCCCGGCATGTATGAAATACTCAAGGAGATGCGCGCCGTCCTGGATGAATACAAAGACCGCATGATGGTGGGAGAGGTCTTTGTGGCGGAGGAGGGGCCTTCAATGGCCGCCGCCTACCTGGGTGGCGAGGGTGAACTCAGCCACCTATCGTTCGAGTTCTCTTTAGTTTTCTCGAAATGGGGCGCGCACAGGTTTTCGGATGCCCTGACGAACTGGTATTCGCTGATACCGCCAAAGGGCTGGCCATGCAACGTGCTCTCCAATCATGACCGGCCGCGTGCAGTAACACGCTATGCCGCCGGCGAGGATACAGTCAGGAGGATGAAGGTGCTGGCGGCCATGTTGCTCACTGCATGGGGCACCCCCTTTCTCTATTACGGCGAGGAGATAGGTATGCCCAACAGCCGGATCACCAGGAAGGATGTTAAGGATACCATCGGTAAAATGTACTGGCCTATCGTCAAAGGCAGGGACGGCGAACGAAATCCCATGCAGTGGAACGGGGGGCAGCACGCTGGCTTCTCGGAAGTCAAGCCCTGGTTGCCCCTCAATGATGACTATTCTGAGATCAACGTAGACATCCAGACGCAGGAGCCCACCTCGTTACTGAATTTTTACCGGCGATTGACAGCACTCAGACGGGAAAAACCGGCATTGCACATGGGCGGCTTTGAGAAATCGTCCTCTCATATCGATATAATGTCCTATTGCAGGACATATCAAAGCAAGAAGGTTTATGTTATGCTGAATTTCTCGGCAAACAAACTATCTCATACATGCACACCGGGCGGCGAATGGAGTGTGCTGCTGGGCACGCACCGTAGCGGCGGCACAGCGATCGGCAGCGAGAGTTTTGAGGTATATCCCTATGAGGTTTTGATACTGGAGAAATCCAAATAAATTTCCGCAGGCGGAGGAAAAACACAGATGAAACAGGTTGTTGCCTTTGGTTCAGATCATGTCGGCTTTGAGATGAAGGCTGAGCTGATCAGGCGTCTTCAGGGCAGGTACGATATTATGGATGTCGGCCCGCTGTCCTACGATGCTGCCGATGATTACCCTGATTACGCCGGCGCGGCAGCGCAGGCCGTTGTATCGGGAAAGGCCTGGCGCGGCGTTCTTATCTGCGGCAGCGGTGTTGGGGTCTGTATTACCGCCAACAAAGTGGCGGGCGTGCGAGCCTGCCTGTGCCATGATACTTTTTCGGCGCACCAGGGTGTTGAACACGTCGATATGAATGTGCTCTGCCTGGGCGCCCGGATTATCGGCATCGAGCTGGCCGCGGAGATAGTCACAGCCTTTCTCAATGCCCGCTTCGGAGGTGAGGATAAACACCAGCGCCGCCTTAATAAGCTGTTGGCCATCGAGAAAAAATCCCTCTCGAACAATAAGCCGTAATATGAGTTGTGAGTACGAACAACCTGACATATGGGGAGATGAGGAGCAGCTATGATCAGGATAGAAGGTGTTAATTTTAAAGATGATTGCGGCAGAACGGTTATCCTGCGCGGTGTTAACCTGGATGCCAAGGTGCCCTTCAAGCCGGATGGCTCCACGCATATCAGGGAAGGTTTCTTCGACCATCGCAATGTATCATTCGTGGGGCGTCCCTTTCCCCTGGATGAAGCAGACGAGCATTTCAGCCGACTTAAGAGCTGGGGATTGACCTTCTATCGGTTCCTGGTACCCTGGGAAGCCCTCGAGCACTCGGGGCCGGGCGTTTATGACGAGGAGTACCTGGATTACCTGTATAAAATGGTTAAAAAGGCGGGCGAATACGGCTTGCTGCTTTATATAGAAACACGCCAGGATATGTGGAGCCGCTTCACAGGCGGCTGCGGCGCGCCGGGCTGGACATTCGATGCCGTCGGCCTCGATATCACCAAATTCAAGGAGACCGGCGCCGCGATCACGCATCAGGAATACGGCTCGGATTACGCGCCTCAGATATGGGCCACCAACGGGTTCAAAATGGCGGCCGCCACGATGTTTACACTCTTTTTCGGCGGCAACGATTTCGCGCCGTCAACAAAGGTGGACGGCCGGCCGGTACAGGAATATCTGCAGTCTCACCTGCTGTCCGCTTATAAAAAGGTGGCGGAAAGGCTGAAGGGTCTGCCCGCCGTGCTTGGCTATGACACGATGAACGAACCCTATCGCGGCTATATCGCCTGCAGTGGCCTGAATTCCACAGATTGGTACCTTTATAAGAAAGGCGATACACCCACTGCCTACCAGGGAATGTTGCTGGCCGCCGGCTGCGCTCAGGAAGTTGAAGTCTGGCGGGCTTTCCCGCCTAAAAAACTGGGCACGAGGTTGCTCAATCCACGGGGTGTAAAGGCGTGGAAGGAGGGCTTTGATTGCATATGGAGAGCCAACGGCGTCTGGGATTTTGACAGGTCGGGCAAACCGGTGCTGCTGCAACCCGGTTATTTTTCAAGCAGGAACAACAGGGAAGTCAACTTTATCGATGACTACCAGAAGCCTTACTTTGAACGTTTTGCAGATACGATTCATGCGGTGGATCCCCAGGCTATGATACTTATCACGCCGCCCAACGTGGACTATCGTCCTCCGTATCTGGGCGCCGACAACAGCAAACACATAGTGTATAAGCCGCACTGGTATGACGACGTGCACTGGATTACCAAGGCTTACCACTTATTCCCCCACGCGCTGGTGAGCCACGATAAGCTGACCGGCAGAGCCGTGATAGGGACACCCGGCATGGTACAGAGGTCATTCAATGATCAGATGCGGCGTATCAAGGAATTCGGGGATGGACTGTGCGGGGGCGTGCCGACGGTCATTGGAGAGATAGGTATCTGTTACGACATGAATAAACGGGAAGCCTTTCGGACCGGGGATTACAGTGCGCATATCAAGGAGTGGGACCGGCTGTTTAAGGCGCTGGATGCCAACCTGCTCAGCTATAACCTGTGGACCTATGACGCTTTCAACGACAACAAATACGGCGACCACTGGAACCTGGAGGACTTCTCCATTTATGGGCTGGACCAGCGCAAGGATCCCACAGATATCAATTCGGGAGGCCGTGCGCTGCAGGCAGTGGTCAGGCCCTATCCACGGGCTATCGCCGGCCGGCCACTGCGGATATCCTTCGATATAAAGAAGCGAGTTTTCGAGTTCGAGTTTCGCCATGATCCGGCCGTTGTTAAGCCGACCGAGATTTTTGTCCCTGATTACCAGTACCCCAATGGTTACGATGTCAGGGTGTCGGACGGCTGGAGTGAGAGCGATGCCGGCAACCAGTTGCTTATATATACACATGGCAGAGACCGCGAGACGCACACCGTCAGGATTATTCCCCGGCGATGATATACGGCGATAAAAATACGACTTAAGGTTGAAAGCGATGGAAGACGAAGGACAAATAATCGAAAATCAGATCTGGCGTATCTCTTTCGACTCGAGAAGCGGCAGGATCAGCGCAGACCGCCGCGATAATGCCGCCCCCTCGATTGCCGGCGCCATCATTGGACTCAGCTATGCCACTCCGGACGGAAAAAAACGCACTGCCGGCTTTGCCGGAGGGAAAACCGGGAGCGACGGCCGGCCGCTGGAAGATGTCCACGGCAGGGGCAGACAATACCGTTTCATCAGCTCCGGCCGCACGGACGGGCTGGAGCTGGCTTACCTGATCAACCTGTACGAAGACAGGCCTTTTCTTTTAATGCGCCTGGAGATAACCAACAGCAGCCGCGCAGCTATCTGCCTGCATGACTTGCATTTGATCCAGGCGGAAGCTGCCGTCGGCGGGAGTGTGAATTTCGCAGGCGGCGGGACATTAAATTTCTTTAAAGTGGGCTGGCATGACTGGGTGTACTCCGGTTTACGACAGAGTAAGGAAAGGGACGTGAATTCGCTGCTGATTATGCGGCCTTTTATCAGCAAGCAGCTGTATAACCCGGCCCTGCCCATCGGCAGGAGGAGGGGTGAATTCTGGGGTGACGGCTGGGGTTTGCTGGCCGATCAGAGTTCGGCCCTGCTGGCCGGGTTCGCTTCGACAGCCGATCAGTTCGGTGTGCTGCACGTTAATTGTAAGGCCGGCGCAGCGGACTTAACGCTGACGGCGCAGGCCGATGGCGTTTTATTGGATCCTGGCGGGACATTCAAGTCCGAATGGGGTTATCTGCAGTTCATTGATCTGCCCTGCTCGGATCCGGCAGCCGATTACGTCCAGGCTGTGGCAAGGCAGATGAAGGCGCGCGTCCCGGCAGTTCCCCCGCCGGCGCAGTGGACGCACTGGTACCATTTCTTCCAGTCCATCACCGCCGACCTTTTTATCGCTAACCTGAACACTATCGACAGCATCAGGGAGACCATCCCCTTTAAAATTGTGCAACTCGATGACGGCTACCAGTCGGCCTGGGGCGACTGGACCACCTGCAACGCCAAATTCCCGCGTGGACTGGCGCATCTGTCCGACAGTATCAAGGAGAAAGGGTTCACTTCAGGGTTATGGTTGGCGCCGTTCGTGGTTGATCCGCGCTCAAAGACGGCGCAGCAGCACCCGGAATGGCTGGTCAAGGATAAGAAAGGCAAGCCGATCGTAAGCGGCTATTTCTATGATTTTTACGGGCATGCCCTGGACCTGACGCAGCCTGATGTGCTGGAGCACGTGCGTTCGCTGCTGGAGACCATCGCCCGAAAGTGGGGTTACGGCTTCGTCAAGACCGATTTTGTTTACTCAGGCGCCCTCCCGGGCGTGCGGCAAAATCCCAGGATGACGCGCGCGCAGGCCTTCCGCAAAGGAATGGAGGCCGTAAGGGCCGGCATAGGGGAAGATACTTTCCTGCTGGGCTGCGGGTGCCCCTTCGGGCCGGCGGTGGGCATTGTCGATGCCATGCGCATCGGTCCCGATACCGCCCCCAACTGGACTCCCTACCTGTGGAGCGTCAAATGGGCGACACCAATCATAAAGAGCGAGCAATCCATCGGTTCGCTGCGCAACAATATCCGGCATACGCTCAATCTCAGCACGCTGCACCAGCAATGGTGGTGGAACGATCCCGACTGCCTGATGGTGCGAAACTACGATACGACGCTGGGCGACGACGAGGTTATCAGCAACCTCAGCCTGGTGGGGCTGTCAGGCGGATTGCTGATAAGCAGCGACGACCTCACCCGCCTGCCCGTGGAGAGGCAGAAGCTGGTGGCTCTGCTCACACCGCTGATGGGAGTGAGCGGGCGCCCGCTTGACCTGCTTGAGCGGGAGATGGCGGAGCTGTACTTATTGCCTCTTACTAAGAACGGCATGAGCTGGCAGGACGTTGCCGTCTTCAACTGGAGCAAGAGCGCGGAGGAGCGCAGCCTGGATCTGACGCGCCTGGGATACGAGCCCGGGCAGATGCTGCACATCTTTGACTTCTGGCTTAAGAAGCACAGCCTGGAGCAGGCCGGCAGGATCGGGCTTGGGGCGATACCCTCACATGGCTGCCGGATGCTGCGCATTTGCCGTGCAGAAGAAGCTCCCACACTGGTGGGAGACACAATCCATATAACGCAGGGCTATGAACTGGAGACCTGGAAGGTTGCGGGCAAGACCCTGGAGATAAGCACCATCGACCTGGGGCGCAGGGCGCAGGGTTCTCTCTGGCTGAGTACGCCCGGCAGGCTCGTTTCTGCAAGCTGCGGGAACGCTGCCTTGAACTTCGAAAAGGAAAACGACGATATATACAGGCTCGACCTGGATTTCCGGGGCAGGGCCGTGATAAAAATACAGTGGGAATAGGAGGACCGCTTCCATGACCAAGTCCAAATATCCGTGGTTCGTATTCGGAACATTCTTTGCCTTCATGTTGTTCCAGCAGGCCGAGCGGCTGGTTATCGGCCCGCTGACCAC
>JAFGHL010000003.1 GCA_016930155.1 Dehalococcoidia bacterium
CTTATAAGTTATTTGTGTTTATTACTTATATTTTGAGGTCTCTCTTACTTTTTTCAACTCCAACCGACAAAACTGTTACTGTATCTAACGTATGCTCAGGCCATGACGCGGATGGCAGCCTCACCTTCCACCGGGCATTTATACTCGCACAGGCCGCAGCCGTTGCAACGTCCGGCCTGGACCGTGGGTAGCTGCAGGGCCATCGTGCCGCCATCCTCCCTTTTCACCTGTACCGTGTGCAGTTGTATGGCCTTGCGCGGCACCGGGCACATCTCCTCACAGACTATACAGGGTGTATTCTGCGCCCAGGGCAGGCAGCGGTCGCGGTCGATGAACGCCCTGCCTATAGGTGTAACCTTCTTTTGGGCCAGGGGTAGTGCTGGTATGGCTGACACCGGGCAGGTAATTCCGCAGGCGTTGCAGGAATACTGGCAGAAGCCGATGCGCGGCACGATCACGGGCGTCCAGAATTGCTCAAGTCCCTTGTCCATCTGCGAAGGCTGTATGGCGCCGGTCGGGCAGGCCTTAATGCATTCGCCGCAGCGGATGCATACGGTTGTCATGTCCTGCTCGCCGGCGCCCGGCGGTCGTATTGTGTAAGGATTACGCTGTTTTATCGGCAGGCCCAGGCGGAACAGCAGCGCCAGGACAGCGCCTGCGCCCAGACCCAGGAAGAGCTGGCGGCGCACGGGATCGTAACTGTTGAATTTGGCCGCTGACAGTACCATTCCGAAATCGCTGGTGGAGCAGGGACAGGAATCCATACATTTAAGGCACATAATGCACTCGCCGGGATCGCTGGAGCAGGCCTTATCCCTGCGTATGGTGCCGGTGGGGCAGGTATCTTCGCAAAGCTTGCATTTGATGCAGCTTTCGTTTACGCGGCGGCGTATCAGGCTGACCTTTGCGGCCAGGCCGTAGAAAGCTCCCAGCGGGCAGATATAGCGGCACCAGAGGCGCTCGGTCAGCAGGTTCAGTAATATAATCCCTGCCAGTATGACAGCGAAAAGCCAGCCGTCCGGGTAACTGAGCTGGGTCGTCGGCAAGAGCAGAGGCCTTACAGCATTATCGAAGCGCGCCAGAGGCGCCTGGAACGCCGGCACGTTGTTGAGCAGCGACTCCGCAGCGTTGACGGCAAGGTCGAGGCCGGGCCATATGGCGGTGGCGAAGGTGCGCACCATGATGGTCAGCGGGTCGAATATCATTAATGTCAGGTTGGAGAAGACGGCGGCAAGGATGATGGCAATCAGGATGACGTATTTTACAGATCTCCAGCCGTCCGGTATCGCGATCTTCCCTGGGCGCCATTTGTTGAAAGAGAGCCAATCCAGCAGCGTGCCCATGGGGCAGAGCCATCCGCACCAGGCGCGTCCGAAAATGAGCGCCAGCACAATCATGGCCAGCGCGATAAACGCAAAAGGCGGCAAGCTCCTGCCGGAGATAAAGTTTGCAAGGACGGCCAGGGGGTCGAGGCGCATGAGAAGAGGGACAGCGTTCAGGAAGAGCGCCAGAAATCCGATGAAGGCCAGTACCTGCGCTGCAGCGCGCAGGTTGAGCCAGCTACGCGTATTCCAGCCGGCGGTGTTTTTTTTCTCAGCTGCCAAGCGTTATTTCCTTGATGTCCAGTTTATTCAGATCGTTGGAGCCCAACCCCATCTCCGCGGCTATCTTTATATGCGGTATGTCATCAGGCTGGAGCCCGAAGAGGGATGTTGCGTAGCTGTCCACCGCCACCATGTCGACACCGGCGATCACAGTGTCGAGTTTTTTAACGTCCCTCAGGTCGCCTCCCGTCGGCCCGTTGGCGGTCAGTATTCGTATGGCATCCAGTATGGTCAGAGTCGGCCTGACGCGACTGGCCAGGTCAGCGATGCGCTGGTGGAGGTTGAGGTGAAAGAGCTGAGCGGCCTGGACCGCGCCCATCAGGTTTTTCATGCCCAGCGTGAGCAGAGAGGCGCCGTGCTGCTTGGCGATGGGCATGTTGATCAGCACGTCGGCCTTGAGTATGTCCTGGTAGATATTCCACTTCCTGATATCCCTGCCCAGCGGGATATCGGTTGCGGCGTATTTGAAGCGCGACATCAGCTCGATCTCTCCTCCCGCCTTTTCCACCTCCTCCCGTATGCCGCTGTTCAGGAAGCCCGATTCGGCGGTACCGCTGAAGGGCTGGTCCATCACCCTGACCCTGCCGGCGCCGGCCTCCAGGCACAGCCTGGCCACGGCTGCCACCAGCCAGGGATTGGTGGTGGCTGCGTACTCATAGGTGCGCATGGCGGGTCCGATGTTGGGCTTGATGATGACGTTGTCGCCCTTCTTAACAAATCGCCTGATGCCGCCCAGCAGGTCAACAGCGGTGCACGCCAGTTCTTCCGGCTCACCTCCGCGTACCACGGCAATGTCGGGGTATTCAGTGGTTGATGCCTCAGGTTCCTGTTTCTCAGATATTACCCGTTCAGGTCCAGGCGCTGGTTCGACCTGCGGGGATGCGCAGGAGCTGGTGAACCTGGCAGCCAGTATGGCGCCAAGTCCTGCCAGGGCGTATTTAAGGAAATCGCGGCGGGTGAATTCTGCCATATGTGTAATGAATTATAGGTAGGTAATGATAACGGGTCAAAACTATTTAAACACGGGCATTGCTGCATTCGCTATGCCCGTCGTCATTAGACTTGTCTGAGGTCCGGTCGTACTGCAGACGCAGATCGCTGACTCAATGACCAGGACCATAAACAACCCTTATGGGAAATATCGGCGCTGAGATAACGGCGATTAGCGAAATCGGTGATTGCGTTGATAACCACGCGAGGGTCAGCCTGTGTGCAGTTTGTTATTCTCCGGCAGAGTTCCTGCGGGGCGCTGTCTTTGTCGCCTTTATATGAAGCGGGCTGTATAAAACCGCATTTTTTGATCAGGTCTTCTTTCAAAATCTGAAAGGTTAAATTCGTGCGCCGTTGTCCCTCGACATGCATAATATCGTCAGTAGTGCTTGTGTTTTCACGGCATCTTTGCTCCATCTTATTCCAGTCGGCTTCATTCTTCTTATCCAGGAGGGCGCCGAATTCCCGCATATCCTGCGGCAGCAGAGATGATGTTTTAACAATGGCGTCATTGACGTCATGAAGAGCCCAGCTGTCCGTCAGTATCTCCAGGTCGTAATCCTGGATTGTCTCTCGCACCGTTGTGCCGGGAAAGGGCGCCAGGTAATGGTAGCTGTAAACGGCCTTTGTGCTCCTGGCGTACCTGTCCGTTTCCTCGAGGGTTTCCTTCGTCTCTCCGGGCAGACCGATAATGAAGGACTCGTGGGCCATGATGCCCGCACTCCGGCACATCTCCACGGCCTCAACGGCATGTTCCAGCTTTATCCCTTTCTTTATCCGCTTGAGCATCTCCGCATTACCGCTCTCTACACCGAAGCTGACCCAGTCGCAGCCCACTTCGGCCATCAGGTCGAGCACCTCCTGGCTTACGGTATCCACGCGGGCAAAGGCGCTCCATTTAAAATTCAACGAGCGTCGCCTGATCCCGGAGCATATCTCTTTGACACGCTCCCTGTCGGTGGTGTAAAGGTCATCGGCGATATTGATGCGCTCAAATCCGTAACCGAGTATCTCCTCAATTTCATACAGAACGAGGGCCGGTTTTCTTCTGCGGATTTTTGAGCCCACCATCTTACGACCTAAACAGAAAATGCACGAATAGGGGCAGCCACGACCGGTGATTATGCTGACGGGAAATCCCAACGCTCGATAACGTGAGATGGGCAGTAAATCGCGCGCCGGCGGAGGGACCCTGTCGATATCGCTGATAAAATCCCTTTTATCCGTGATGATGATTCCATCTCCATCCCGATAAGCGATGCCGCGTATATCGCGCCACCTGCTTCTTTGCCTTAATACAGGGGTGAGTTCGGCAATAGTGTCCTCTCCCTCACCTATGACAATCAGATCTATCTCCGGGTACTGCCTTAAGGTCTCAGATGCGGTAAACGATACATGGGGCCCGACCATCAGGGTGATTATTTTCGGGTTATAATCTTTGACATCCCAAATGATCCGCTGTGCATCGTAGAAATTCATCGTCACTGAGGTGGCGCCTACAGCGTCGGGTTGGAAAGATTCCAGTTGTTTATGCAGGGCCTCCTTTGTCTAGTTGGAGACGATATAATCGAAGATGCTCACCTCGGCGCCGACGGTCTCAAATGCTGCGGCGACATAGGTTACGCCGAGCGGTGGAGCAGGATGTTCCTAAAGTGGATAAGGCGGGGCGATAATGGCAATGCGCATGCAGTATTCAGTCTAACACTAACGACTGCATTTGTAGAAGGTCTGACCCGACAAGCGGCACACTCAGCCGACCGATGTTATTGACGGGATGAAATAACCAGGCGTTGTTATCCAGTGGCCTCACTTGCGCACCCCGTCGACAATCACCTGTCGTTCGTCTTTGGCCACACCTGACATTTTGAGTATCTGCTTAAGGAATTTGAAACCGGCTTCATATTCAGGGCTGATCAATTCTGTGACTCCCAGGATTTTCAGCATTCTGGCTTCGCGCTCATTGTGGTATCTGGCCAATATTTTAAGTTTTGGATTGATACGCAGCGCATTCTTGACCGTGGTTTCAACGGCCAGCGGGCCCGGGAATGTGATAACCATTACTGAGGCATTGCACAGGTCCGCCTGTGACAGCACATGCGCATTGGTGGCATCGCCGTAAAGCCGCGGGCTGCCACAGCGTTTAGCCTCATCAATGCAGCCCGGGTCGATATCGATGATCAAATATGGAATACCTGCATCATCCAGACCGCGAACAAGATTGGCGCCCACGCGCCCGTATCCTGCCACAATCACCCTGCCGGGACCGCCTGTATCCGCCTGATTGTCCCCGCAGACGTACTGCGCGAAATCAGCCCGCTCGGTGGCTGCAACTGCAATTCGGGAATAAATGCGCGATACCAGTGCGATTATGAAGGGGGTCAGCAGCATGGTGATCACCGTGCTGGAAAGTATCAGCAGGTAGAATTGCTCGGATACAATACCCTCGTTGATGCCTCCTTGTGCAAGCACGAAACTGAACTCTCCCAGCTGGAATAATCCGGCAGCGGTGAGCACGGCAATCCTGTTGTTGAATTTGAACGACCTGACTATTACGATCACAACGGCAACTTTAATAGCTATGATCACGGCTATCAGCACGAGCACATCGGCCCAGTTGCTCAGGATAAAAGCCGGGTTCAGCAGCATGCCGATCGAGACGAAGAAAAGCGTGGCAAAAATATCGCGCAGAGGCGTTATCTCAGCCAGGGCCTGATGCACGAACTTGGTCGAGCGCAGCACCATGCCAATTAGGAAGGCGCCGAATACCATGGATAAACCCAGTAACTCGGTGCCTATGATCGCACCCATGCATAAGACGATAATTGTAAGTAGAAACAGCTCCCTGGATCGTACACCACCCACGTCCCCAAAGATCCAGGGCAGCAGCCACCTGCCCAGCAAGATGGCGGCGCCGATGAACAGCACAGCCTTGCCGATGGCAACACCCAATAATACCCAGATATTCCCGACGGAACCGCCCATCAGCGGCAGTATGATGGTCATCAAAACCACGCTGATATCCTGAAGTATGAGGAAGGAGACCATAATGCGGCCCGGCACCGTGCTGAGCTCTCCCCGGTCCATCAGTATTTTCAGGCATACTGCCGTGCTGCTGAGTGAAATAACCAGCCCAAAGAGTATCGATTGTTCCACCGGCCAGCCGAAGACGGCCAGTCCCGCCAGCGTGCCCAGTATGAGGGTGCCTGCAATCTGAGCTATGCCTCCCCAGATGCCCACCTTTCCAACATCGCGCAGCTGGTTGAAGGATATCTCCAGTCCTACTGTAAACATGAGCAGCGCAACGCCGATGGATGCCGCTGATTGGATCAGGCGGATGTCGGTTATCAGCTTGAGTGCATGCGGCCCGACTAAGATACCGATGATCAAGTATCCCAGTATGATCGGTTGCCTAAGGCGGTGAGCCAGCATGCCGCCCACCAGAGCGGCGGCCAGCAGCACCGACAGCGTTATCAGCAGATCAAAATTCAACATATCTACTGGTTCTCAACCATGCTTGTTAAGCAGCTGTTTCTGAGCCCTGTGAGCGAAGAGGGATTTGTTAAGACAGGCAGGGAAGTTACAGGCTAATTATAGCAGAATCAGGCAGGCGGTTACGTTTGCGTTATCTTTACATCAACACCTGAGATGAGCGTCGCCATCTCAGGTGCCGTCAGCGTTAACAGCTGCCCCTTATCAAGGTCGCCCTGTTGTGTGTTAAGGCTGCGTTGTTATCCTTTTGTCGTTGACTTTCTGATTATTTCTTTTTCGTCACTGCTTTCATTACGGCATCTTTGTCGAGTTTCCTGGTGCAGAAGAACCAGTCGTAACATTTGAGTTCACCGGTTTTGTTTTCCATCCTCTCCTTGGCCACTCCGCATGAACCTGCGGTCGGCACAATCACGTCATCGCCCGGCCTCCAGTCCGCCGGGCAGGCAACTGAAAAGGCATCCGCTGTCTGCAGCGCCACCACGATCCTATATATTTCATCGAAGTTCCTGCCCAGGCTGAGAGGGTAATACAGGATGGTCCTGATGATGCCCTTGGGGTCGATAAAAAATACAGCGCGCACCGCCTTGGTGCTGCTTTCCCCCGGCTGGATCATACCGTATTTCTTGGCCACCTCCATGGTGATATCCTCAATCAAGGGAAACTTGACCTCTACGTCTTTCATGCCTTTGTACTCGATTTTATCTTTGATCGTGCGCAGCCAGGCAATGTGGCTGTAAAGCCCGTCAACCGAGAGTCCAACCAGCTTGCAGTTTACGTCAGCGAACTTCTGTTCCATGCTGGCAAAGGTCATAAATTCTGACGTACAGACCGGTGTAAAATCCGCCGGGTGACTGAACAGGATGACCCAGCTGCCGGCATACTGCGCAGGAAAATCTATTTCTCCCTGAGTCGTTACCGCCTTGAATGATGGAGCCTTTTCTCCTATCCTCGGCATTGCCACGTAATTAGTCGTTGTATTCTGTTCCATGATAACCTCCTTTTATTCTTTTTTATTTATGTCGTAAACGGCTTTATTTATGCCTGCCTCCCCTCTGGCAATCTTTACACAGACCTCGAAATTCAAGCCGGTGATGCGAGATTTTGAATCCAGTCTTCTTTGCATATTTAACATTCAGTTCGGTTTCGACAGGCCCGTTCAAATCATAAATCCTGCCGCATTTCTCACATATAAAGTGGTAGTGGTTGTCCTGTCTTATCTCATATCTCCCAACTATTCCATCTACGTTCAACTCGATTATCACGCCTTCATCCTCCAGCACATTCAGATTTCTATAGACAGTCCCCTTGCTTATGTGCGGCAGTTTCTTGCGGACCTCATCATAAATCCAGTTGGCCGAAGGATGATTCCTAACCTCTTTAAGCATCTCCAGAATCGCCATTCTCTGCCTCGTCTTCCGTCTGATCATATTAGTAATAAATCCTAATATCTTTAAATGTAGCAATTATTTTCACGGTAGTCAAAATTGAAACCAAATCAAAGAGAGGTCTTTTGCCCGTATTCGAACATGCGGTTGCGTCGGATTATATAACGCAACCGCAACAGAGAAAATCTCAATTAAAGGGCAATTCAAGCACTGCTCGGACTGTTGGGCTTCCGATTTGTACGGCGAACATGCTGATGCCGTGCGGTGTTTTTAGCGGGATGATCACACAATCTTCGCTACTTTTTAAGTGCCGCTACCAGCCTCTGCCCGACGGTTTTCACCTGATCCTCATAGATCATGTTGACTGCAGAGATAAATATCATACCAAAGGGCGCCAGCATATCCGTCACATAGATGCCGGGCTCACCCTCTTTCAGCTTTCTGACAATCTCGACGGCGCTCTTGCCCACTTTGGCCTCATCCAGCTTTACCATTAGCATGGGGTGGCTGCCGGGGAAGAGCGCCCTGATCTCGGTCTCCACACCGGGGATGCCCTTCACCATCTCCCCGATGGGCTGGATATTACGGCTGAGCTGCTCCATGCTGGTAGAGCTCCGGCTCTCCATGCGCTGCAGGGCTACCAGCAGGCCGACGATTGACTCTTTGCTGGCCTTCATGCCGCGGCCAAGCCCCTGCTGCGGTATGCCGCGCAGCTTCTCCTTCGGTATGAGATCGGGGGAAATCTCCCAGGCTTCGAAGTTGGTCAGCCCCATGTCGAGATTCTGCAGCGCTACAGATGCGATCAGCTCCTTTTGCCCGCAAAGTATGCCTGAGTTCTGCGGGCCCCGGATTCCCTTGCCTCCGCTGTAAGCCACCAGCGTGGCGCCCATCTCGATGAACCTGCGCAGGTTCTCCATGGGCGGGACCTGTTCTGCGGCATCCACGATCAGCGGTAGCTTGTATTTGCGGCAAAGCCTGACAATCTCCTCCATGGGAGGATTGTGGTCCGGCACCTGGAAATAGGCGATGGCCGCCGTTCGCTCGGTTATGGCCGATTCGAATTCCCACCATTTGGTCGTATAGGCCTCGTCACCCAGTATCCTGAAATTCGGCATGCCCACATTGATTATTTTTGCGCCAGCCAGCCGGATGGCATGGTCGTAGCCCTGCCGCTGGCGCTGGTCCATCAGCACCTCATTGGGCATGTTGCTGGTGTCCGGCAGTCGGTTCATACGGCCCACATCAAGGCCAGCCAGGCATGCGGCCGTGGCCAGGGTCAGCGCTGCAGAGGCTCCCGAGGTAACGTAGCCAGCCTCCGCGCCGGTTACTCTGGCGATTATCCTGCTGGCCGCAGCCTGAAGCTCATCCATGCGCACCGAGTACCTTGCCGCCTCAGCCATAGCATCGATCGTCTCCTGCTCCATCAGGGCGCCGCCCAGGCGTGTCACCTCGCCCTGGCAGTTGATCAGATTCTTAACTCCCAGGCTCTCGTAAATATTCATTTTTGCTCCTTCCAGAAATGATAGAAGATTTTTATTATGTCCGATCACTGCTGAGGATGCGTGTCCTTCATGAAGAGCGCCACGAAGAAGGCCGCGAGCATTACTGCTGCAAGCATCAGCAGCGCGGCCACGAAGTTGCCGGTCAGACCACGCAGAGACTCCACCGCAGCGCCCAGAACCAGCGCTGCGATGTTACCCAGCAGGAACAACCATCCTGCTGCCACACCTGCGTATTTGGCTCCGGTCATCTCGGCAGACATGGTCAGTATGATGGGAAGGGCGGATAGCCACAGGAAACCTATTAATATGCCGTTGATCAGGTTGGCTGTAAAGTCAGGTGCAAAGATCATGAAAGTCAGACAGGCCGGCGCCACGAGCGTGGCGATAAAGATAAAAATCCTTCTTCTCCCGATCTTATCGGATATGAAAGGTATAATAAAACAGCCGATAGTGGCGCTGATAACCATGATTCCCGATATTGCGCCGGCGTCCGTCATGGCGATGCCGTGCATCTCGTTCAATATCTTCTCCACCCAAAGGGCGAGGCCGTTGAAGGCCCCGATGCCGGCGAATGCGATAAAGCCCAGCAGGACAAAATTGCGGTTTTTGAGAATAGTGCCAATGCCTCCCCAGCGCACCGCCGACTGGTCCTGATCAGGCGCCCTGGAGGGTGTCCTGGGCTGTTTGGGAACTAAGGCAAAGGCCACGGTGCCTGCCAGTCCGGCTATGCCGTATATCCAGATCATGGTATCGAAGCCCGCGCCCTCCACGATAGACGGCGTCAAGCCCAGCGCCACCATCATGCCGATAAACTGCGCCAGCGAAGCCAGCCCGATGGCGGTACCTTCTTCCCGGGGCGCGAACCATAAGGTGGCTATCTTCGTCGAGCCGTTCAGAATAAACGGTTGGCCGAGTGCGATTAAAGTCTGCCCGATCAGAAGCACTGTAAAAGAAGCCGGATCGAAAACACGCAGGATCGCGCCCAGGCCGGTGCATAGTGCGCCGATCCACACACCCCACTTGAGCCCGATTTTATCGATAATCATCCCGGCCGGTATGGTGAGCAGAATCATGAAGACCGGTTGCACCAGAGTCAACCACATAGCATCGCTGGGCGGTATTTTAAGATAGTCTTCAATGAAGGTCTCAATCGCTGCAAAATTCAGCCAGTAAAGCTGTGTCAGAGCAACCAGGTACATGAAAACAATCAGCACTCCCCACCGGGACCCGTATACCTTGTATTCCTGTTTCATAGACTTCTTCTCCTTAATTATTAGTTACTCGCCTGATTAAACAGTTTGACATCACTTTAAATTTACAGCTCATCAGCACATATTCAGCCGCCCGTTATAATGGAATTCAGCTTGACGATATCATTTTCCTTCAAGATGGTTGAGGGCCAGACCGGCTCATCGTTGACCAGGACTATCACGGACTGCTTAAGGTGGGGTGGCAATTTCAATAATGCAAGAAAGTCGCGCACCGCGCAGTTATCAGGCACTTCGATTACGGAATTGCTGGCATAATTCTCGATCCTGATTAACTTGCTGAATTCGATGGTTATCTTCATTCAGGAACCTCCAAGTACGAAAGAATATCTTTCATTTCCTTTTCGATGCGCCCAGAGCCATCTGCATTATGACGCCGAACCAGATTATATGAAAGTCGTCTCCCAGAATTCGCAGTTTCCAGTCGTTGATGGCATTCTGTATCCCATCGTCTCCACCCAGCGCCAGGGCCTTAAATCCGTCGGCTGCGCTCTCGAACACCAGAGCCATATCATATTCCGTCAGTACTTTATCGGATGAGTATCGACCATTCTTAAAAATAAAGCGCCTGCCGATCTTGCTGTCCCTGGTCATTATTACAAAGGCCTGATTATGCGATTTAATCATGTCTTTCATCGCCTTATTACGTTTGGACCCTATGCCTATGGCCAGATCGAGAATTGACAGCAGCAGCCGGAATAGCATTTTACGCACCCCCTAGAATTGAGTCACCCGAAAAGGTGCCGGGAAATCTTTTTTGCGCACGCCAATCGGTCATCCGTTACTTCCCTATACAGGCCAGCAGCGTTCTTTTAACCAGTGTCCGGGCAACCACTACCATGTATTTATTATGTTCGAGCGGCTTGGCCTCTGCCACGGCCGCCGCGCCGGCCTCCTCCGCAGCCGCTTCATCGAGGGCGCGTCCGGTTATGACCTGCTCCGCCTTGACCGCCCTGTAGGGTATGACGTGGACGGCGTTGAGGCAGATTCTGGCGGCAGAGACCTTGCCGTCCTTGAGGCTGACCATGACCGCGCAGTTGACGATGGGGAAGTCGATGGACCTGCGCAGGGCGAACTTGAGGAAGGCGCTGGAAGATCCCGCGGTCGGCTCTGGCACCTCTATGCCGGTTACGATCTCGTCTGCCTTGAGCACCGTGGTCTTGACGGGCTTGACCTCGAAGAACTTTTCGGCTTCGATGGTGCGGCTGGAGGTTACGATTTTGGCGTCCAGCGCTACCAGCGCCGGGGCGGTGTCGCTGGGATGGACTGCGAAGCAGCCGCCGGAGACGCTGCCGCCGAAGATGGAGTGGTAGCGGTTATCGCCCTTGATGGCGTAGCACCTGCCACCCTTCTTGCGCAGGCAGGAGAACCTGTTGTTCTGGTTGCGGTAGTACCAGCACCTGATGTCCTGGCAGATGTTGCCGCCGATGGTGCCCATATTCCTCAGGTGAGGAGAGGCGGTCCTGCCCGCGGCCTGCGCCAGTGCGGCGTATTTGGACCTTATGACGGGGTTGTCGGCTATATCGGCCAGCAGTACCAGCGCTCCTATCTTGAGCATGCCGCCCGCCTCCGTGATGTCGCTCAATCCCTGTATGGTCTTGATGTTTATCAGCGCCTCTGGATAGGTCGGCAGGATGGAATCCTTCATCTTGCCCAGGATATCGGTGCCTCCTGCGATGACGGCGGCGCGTTCGCCGTAGCGGCCCATGAGGGCTACGGCCTCGTCTACACTGTATGCGTTGAAATGTTTAAATTCCTTCATTTTTCCCCCTTGCCTGCCTTTGCCGCCTGCAGTTTTGCGGCGGCTTCCTTCACGGCGATGGGATGCTGAGGATAGGTGCTGCAGCGGCACAGGTTGCCCGCCAGGGCATCTACGATCTCCTCCTCACTGGGGTCCTGGTTGCGATCCAGCAGGGCCTTGGAGGCGACTACGAAGCCGGGTGTGCAGTAGCCGCACTGCATGGCGTGGTTGTTCACGTACGCTTCAATCAGGGGATGGCCGTCCGCGGCAATGCCCTCGACGGTCTCGACGGTCTTGCCGTCGCACTCGATAGCCAGCATCATGCAGGAGAGGACGGGTTTGCCGTCCACGATCATGGTGCAGGAGCCGCAGGCGCCGCGGTCGCAGAACTGCTTGGCTCCCGTCAGGCCGAGCACGTCGTGGATTAGATAGTAGAGGGTCCAGTTCGGCTCCACCAGGAAAGCGTGCTCTTCCCTGTTGATGGTCAATTTTATACGGCCTTCCGCTGTGGGCAGGCCGCGGCCCTTGTGCGACTTGAAGACATGGCTTTTCAGTCCTTCCTGCGTATCGTGGGATTCCCCGCAGTAGGGGCAAATGAAAGTTTTAGTTTCTTTACTCAAGTTCTCGTCCTCCTCTTTA
>JAFGHL010000068.1 GCA_016930155.1 Dehalococcoidia bacterium
AAGTGCGGCCGTGTCATACCGCCCGGCTCCAGCCTGTGCCCCGTGCACGGCAAGTTCGGGGGCGGCAATACAATGAGAACCATCACTCCTCCCGTCAGGGACAAAACCTTTGAGGGCGAAGTATACAGGAGAATGGAGGAGAGGAAGGCCGGCCCCGCCCCCCACTCCAGCGTCAGGCAGGTAGCGCCCGAAGAGATATATCCGCAGATGCAGGCCGTTCCGACTACTCCAGCCCCTATTCAGGAGGCGCCGCCTGCGCCTGCGGAGCAGCGCACATGCCCCAACTGCGGGAACGCCGTGCCCGACCGCAGCAAGGTCTGCCCCACCTGCGGCAACAACCGCCTTCCTCCGGAGAGGAGCAAGCCTTTCATGAAGGCCGAGGACCGCTACCGGGCTGTGGAGGCAGCGCAGCAGGCTTACGGCGGATATCCGCCGGCGCAGCAGGCCTACGCTGCATATCCTGCGCCGCCGCAGAGCCAGTATTACGGGCAGCCGGCGGTGCAGCCATACGAGATGGCCTGCCCCACGCCGGCGCCAGGATTCGTGGAGGAGATCTATCCCGAGCAAAAGAGAGGGAAGGAGAGAAAAGCCCGTGAGCCCCGTGAGCATCAGGAGAGGGTCCGAAAGCCTGGTCAGCGCTCTTCCCCCATCCCCATACTGCTGGCGCTGATCGCGCTGGCCGGGGTCATCATTATCGGAGTCGTCTTCCTGGTCGACCAGCTCAAGACGCCTGCGCCGGCTGTCGTCACCAATACCCCGATCACTACTCCTTCCGGGACAACCGAAGGGCCCGAGATATCCGACGTTGAGTATTCCAATATCACGCGCACCGGCGCCACCGTAACATGGAAAACCGACAAGAAGTCCAACAGCCTGGTGATATACTGCCTGGAAGGCGGTACCCTCTGCGAAAACGCCAGGGACGACGAGCTGGTCACCGACCACAGCGTCAACCTGACCAACCTTGAAGAGGATACACACTATCATATAACGGTTAAATCAGCGCTGGGCAATGATCCCGATTCGGCGGACTCCAGCCTGGAGGTCACCACGCTGTTGACGACATTGAACGTACCGGACACGACACCGCCGGTGCTTAGCAACGTTAAGGTCACCAACGTCACCAGCGGAGGTTCGGCCGAGATCACCTGGAATACAGATGAGCCTGCCACCAGCCAGGTCAGCTACGGGACGACTGCCGGCTACGGTACTCTGCAGCCGTCGCAGACCGATACCCAGCTGGTGACCTTCCACGATGTGATACTCAACTGGCTGGCGCCGCAGACGACCTTCCATTACAAGGTGATATCGAGGGACGCCGACGGCAACGAGAAGTCGTCGGCCGACGCCATATTTACAACGCCCGTTCCGGCCGGACCAAATATTGGAAATTCGGCGCCCGATTTCACGCTGCTCTGCGCGGACGGCAGCCAGGTGACGCTCAACTCTCTACAGGGCAAGAAGGTGATCATTAATTTCTGGAATTTGAACTGCACACATTGTATGGCGGAGATGCCCGATTTTCAGACCGTGCGTGAGAACCATCCCGATAGCGAAGTGGCCATGCTGATAATAAACAGCGCAGCCGGTGGATTTGGAGCTAATCCCGATGTATACGTTGGTAATGAGATTACAACTAACGAGTGGACCTTCACCGTTCCCCTGGACGATTCAGGCGCAGTAGCCATGGCCTATGACGTAATGACCGGTATACCGGTGACCTTTTTCTTAGATTCCAACGGCATCATCAGGGACAAGCAGGACGGCAAATTCCCCAGCGCAGATGCCATCGAGGCCAAGCTGAGTTCATATTAGCCCGCTTTATCCGCTTAATTATCGCATTCCCGGCTTTCACGCAATCGCTCCTTTGTTTTCATCATGCTTCATACGTGCCGCATACAATTAAGGAAGATAAAGAATACAGGAGCAATAAGATGATGGGTTACTGGTTTGCTGGAATGGGATGGTGGATGGCGCTGGCGGGTATTATGTTTGTGCTGTTCTGGGGCGGCATTATCTGGCTGGTAGTCTGGGGCGTGACCAAAGCGACCGGGCACAGGGCCGGATGCACGACAATAGAAAACCCCCTGAAGATCGCCAAACGACGCTATGCGCAGTCGGAGATCACCAGGGAGCAGTTCGAGCAGATTAAAAAAGACCTTTAGCCATAACTTGCCTCTGCGCGGGGCATTAAATATACTATTATGTCCCGAGGAGGGGTGACCGAGTGGACGATGGTGACGGTCTTGAAAACCGTTTTAGCTTCGTGCTAACGCGGGTTCGAATCCCGCCCCCTCCGCCATCTACCTAAAGCCAAATTCCGTTCGTCTATTTCTGGCTGAGCTTCGCCTCAATCTCCTTGCGCAGCTTATCAACATCCAGGTTCTTCAGGGAGAAGCCGAGCAGCATCAGCAGCAGGCCGAAGATCACCAGGTAAACGGAAACTATGACGACCAGCAGCACCGTGCCCGCCACGACGTTTGCCAGTATCAGGCCGCCCAGCAGTACGGAGACAATTCCGGTGATAAGTATCATCCAGGCGCCGGGTATGTATTTCCATTCGGCGATGGAGAACACCAGCTCAAGTATTCCTGTGAGCAGCGCCCAGAACGCGATAAGGTAAATGATGACGATGCCCGCCAGCAGCGGCGCGGCCAGTATGGCGATTCCCGCCAGTATGCCGATAATACCCTCGGTTATCAGCCAGGCGCGGTTCCTGTGGGGCGGCCTGTTGATTATGCCCACTATCAGCGCGAATATGCCGTCCAGCAGGGCATAGATACCGATGAACAGTATCAGCAGTTCAGCGGCCACCAGCGGATCCAGGATCAGCAGGACGATGCCCAGGACAAGGGCGATCAGCCCTCGCAACGAGATCAGCCACCAGCTCTTGACCATTGTCTCCAGCATTTCAACCTCCTGTGGGGATAGTGTGAGGGTATTATATATTGTCAGGCAATGCCGCGGCTACTATAATGTGTACCCGGCCGACATCATGGATAACAAATACGTCAAGATAGCCGTCCTACTGGTTATCGCCACCTTCATCATCATAACAATGGTCTTTGCAGTGATCGTGCTGGCCGTCAGGGGTCCGGAATGGTTGGGTAGATGACGCTTGCGTAGTTTCAGCCCGGACGCCTCTTCAGATCAGCCCTGCCGCAGAAATTCCCCGTATGTCACCATGGAGTCAAGCACTTTGGCTGCCTCGTCGGGCATGCTGTAGCAGATCATATTCTCCTTCGCGATGCAGCGGAGGATGTCCACGTCCAGCGCACGCTCGCCGCGCGGCGTGGGCAGCTCCGCCGCAATAACTACGGGCTTATCGTATTTGCGGGATATGGCCTTCATCTCGCGGAAGGAATTAGTGTAGGATTCGACAACAAACTCGAAAAACTTCTTTTTTTCTTCCTCATTGGTGGGAAGTCCCACCCTGGCGAAGTGCGGGAAGGGCACACCCAGGGCCAGAACGCTGTCGGTTTGATCGCACCTGGCAAGTATATCCACCACCCTGGTGATGTTGTCGGCCGACCCTGCCACCAGGTCAACGGGATTGTTGCGGCTCCACCACCCGGGCAGGAACGAGTCCAGCTCCTTGATAACATCTTCCGGCAGCTTGATAACGTCCAGGCCCAGCCTTGCGCATGCGTCGGCGGCCAGCACGCCCCAGCCTCCTCCCAGCGTGGCGATGCCCACCCTGCGCCCGCGGGGTATGGGATGACAGGTAAATCCGTAGCCCAGGTTCATCAGCTCCAGCAGGTTGTTGGCCCTTACAATGCCTGCCTGCCGGCTGATGCCGTTGAACACCTCGGCCGAGCCGGAAAGCGCCGCAGTATGCGACCTGGCCGCCGAGGCGCCGGCCTCCGTTTCTCCCACCTTGATCATCACGATGGGTTTTTTGAGGCTGGTTTTTTTTGCTATCTCAAAAAACCTGCGCCCGTCCTTGAAGCCTTCGATATAGCTGAGGATAACTTTTGTGTGATCATCGCCCGCCAGATACTCCAGAAAATCCTCGGTACGCAGGTCCGCCTCGTTGCCGATGCTGACCAGACGGCTGACTCCGAATTCGATGGACATGGCGCGGCGCGCTATGGTCAACCCCACATTGCCGCTCTGGGAGACGACCGCCATCTCACCGTCAGGAGGGAAGATGGGCGGCATCTGCGCATATAGTTTGGCCGATGGGCTGAGTATGCCGAAGCAATTGGGCCCGATCAGCCTGAGACCGCCCTGCCTGGCGATCCGTACAATCTCCTCCTGCACCGCCGCGCCGTCCCTGCCCACCTCGGCAAAGCCTGCAGTCACCACGACTCCGGCCTTAATTCCCTTGACGACACACTCTTTTATGGTTTCTACCATGGCAGGGGGTGGAACTACGATGACAGCCAGGTCGGGAACCTCGGGTATCTCCTCGATTGTGCTGTAAACCTTCAGGCCCAGCACCTCGCCGCCTTTGGGATTGACCGGGTATATCTTGCCCTGGAAGCCGCCGGTAAGTACATTGGCCAGGATCCGGAATCCCCATTTCTTGGTGTCCGTGGATGCTCCCAGGAAGGCAAGTGAACGCGGCGCAAAGAAACAATTGAAGTCAGTCATGAGCAGTCAGTCCTTTCAGAAAAATAGCGGCGACGGATGGCGGTCACATAAAACAGCAGATATTTTAACACCACCGGTAGTCTGAAACAAATGCAGTGGCCCGGTGACTCACTCTGCCGGGCAGTGCAAACTGCTATAATAAGCCCGGGCACACCGGGAGTGAGAGGGTTCGTATGGAGATATGGAGAAAGCTGCTCAACCGCATGATGAGGGCCTCAAGGCTGGATTCCGGCTTCTTCGAGGAGATGGAGACCGAGGAGGATGCCCTGGCGCATGCCATCATGGTAGCCTTAATAGTCAGCGCAGCTACGGGCATCGGCATGGGTACGGCCGCCCTGGTAGGAGGCGCGGGCGCCCTGTGGTTCCTCTGGGGGATGTTGAGCGGGTTCCTGGCTTCGCTGGCCGGATGGTACGCCTGGGTGCTGATCACTTTCTTCTGCGGCACAACCTTCCTGCGCGGGCCTGAAAAAGCCAGCCTGGGCGAACTGACCCGTACTCTGGGCCTGGCCAACTCGCCGGGTATCCTGCGCATACTGGCCTTCGTCCCCATGTTCGGATGGCTCATGCTGGCACTGTCAGGCATCTGGACGCTGGCCTCCGGCGTGATCGCCGTAAAACAGACCCTTGAATTCGACACGGGCAGGGCTGCAGCTACATGCATCCTCGGCTGGCTGGTATATATGGCCGCGCTTGTCCTGGTCTATATCTGGCTGCCTTCGCCCTATAAGATGCTGAATTTTTAATACCTGTCACGCGGCAGCCCTGGAAACCTGCAGATAGGGGCAGACCTTGTTAAACGCACTCATTACAAAGCATAAAAAGGGCGATCTCTCCCCCCTTACCGTCATCGTGCCCACCGCCTATGCCGGCCTTTCACTGCGCCGCAGGATAGCTGAGGACAGGGGGCTGGTCAATGTCCGTTTCATGGCCCTGCCCCGCCTGGCCGAATATTTAGGCGCGCCTTCCCTGGCGGCGCAGGGTAAATCCCCTCTCACGCCGGTGCTCCGGCTGGCAGCGGTCAGGCAGTTCGCCCGCGACATGGCGGCCGTACCGCCTCTGGGCGCAGTCTCACTTCATCCCCAGTTCCACCTGTACCTGCGGCAGGCTTTCAGCGAATTCGATGGCCTGTCCGAGAGCGATTTACACAGCCTGGAGGCCTCCGGCGAGGTAGTGCGCCAGGTAGTGGACTGGTAC
>JAFGHL010000069.1 GCA_016930155.1 Dehalococcoidia bacterium
CGTTGCTTTTAATACCTTTACCTGTACCGGGGAAGGCGGCTACATGGAAAGATTAAGGCCGTATGACGACCACACCATTACGCAGGTTGCCACAGGCCTGTTCGGTGTGCGCGAGGAAACCATTCAGCGTGTCCGAATAGTAGAGTTCAAATACGCGCAGGGCGCCAAGCCTGGCCTGGGTGGACATTTGCTGGTTGACAAGGTCACGCCGGCGGTAGCCCGTATGCGTGAAACGGTAACTGGTATTTCCCTGTTCTCCCCTTTCCCCTTCCACAGCGTTTATTCCATCGAGGACCATAAGAAACACATGGATTGGATCAAACATATCAACAGGCACACGCTGGTATCTGCCAAGGTGTCGACGCCTAACGATGTGGACATGGTGGCTGTCGGCAGTTACTCCGCCGGCGCTCATATAGTACATCTGGACGGCGGATACGGCGGTACCGGCGCTGCCCCGGATATCGCCAAGAAAAATATTGCCATGCCTATCGAATATGCCATTGTTAAGGTACATGATTTCCTGTGCGGGGAAGGCGTACGCGACAAGGTTACGCTTATCGCCAGCGGCGGATTAAGGAATGCCTATGATATCGCCAAGGCTATTGCACTGGGCGCAGACGGTGCGGTTGTTGGCACCGGTGAGCTGGTAGCCCTTGGTTGTGTACGTTGTGCACGCTGTGAGAGCGGACGCGGCTGTCCCAGGGGCATTGCAACCACTGATCCCAAGCTGCAGGAGCAGATCAAACTCGAATGGGGCTCACAAAGGGTGATTAATCTCTATAATGCCTGGCGTAAAGACCTGGTCAGTATACTCAGGAGACTGGGAATCCGCAGCGTCAGAGAATTAAGGGGCCGCACCGATCTCCTCATTCACCTGGACTATAACAACGATGCGGAGCAACAGAAATGAACGGCGAAATGATTGAAAACCTGCTCCTTTCAAGGGGCCGTCTGGTTAAAGAGATACAGCCTCCAACTTCTGATAGAAAACTGGAAGAGGAAGGCGGCTGTGGCGTTGTCGGTTTCTGCAGCACAAAACCGATGCCGGCCAGGCATATTTATGAACCATCGAGGCAAATGCACAACCGGGGGAATGGCAAGGGTGGCGGCATAGCCGCGCTGGGATTCGTTCCCGAGCAACTGGGCGTTAGCCGGCAGGTGCTGGATGACTATTATATGATACATATTGCTTTTCTTGACTTGGGTATAAGGTCCAGCCTAGAGAATAAATATCTTCTCTCGAATTTAGAGGTCAAGATCACGCAAAAGCTGGATACGGTGACAGATTGGACGCAGGTCGAAGGTCTCGAGGCCAGGCCGCCCGATGTATTCAGGTATTTTGTGCGCGTGAAGCCGGATGTACTCGATGAGTTCATAGCGAAAAACCATTTCACTGGTCTTTCCCGGGATGAAGCTGAAGCTGAGTTTATCAACCAGAACAGTATACGCTTGAACCAGGAGTATTATGCGTCGCTGGGAAAGCAGAAGGCCTTTGTCATGTCTGAGGGGAAAAATATTATGATCCTCAAGGTCGTCGGGTATGCGGAGGCGATCACTAAATATTATAAGATCGAAGATTTTTGCGCTCATGTCTGGATTGCCCACCAGCGCTTCCCGACCAAGGGCAGGGTGTGGCATCCGGGTGGTGCCCATCCCTTCGGCGGCATCAATGCCGCTCTGGTGCATAACGGGGACTTTGCCAATTATCACTCCGTCTGCGAATACCTGGCGGAAAGGCATATTTATCCGCAGTTTCTTACCGATACTGAGGTATCCATGCTGATGTTTGACCTTCTTCAGCGTACATACCATTACCCGCTGGAATATATAATTGAAGCCCTGGCGCCAACTTCCGAACTGGATTTCGACCGGCTGCCCTCAGATAAACAGTCCCTCTACAGGGCCATCCAGGCAACCCACATCCACGGCTCGCCTGACGGTCCCTGGTTCTTCATAATTGCACGGTCACTGCCTGAGGAAAAGTCTTTCCAGTTAATGGGTATCACCGATACATCTATGCTGCGGCCGCAGGTATTCGCTTTCTGCGATGGGGACATCCAGGTCGCTCTGATAGCCTCGGAAAAACAGGCCATCGATGCAACTCTTCACAGCATGCATAACGATGACAAGTGGATATGCCCGATTGCTGACCGCTACTGGAATGCCAGGGGTGGCAGCTATACTGATGGAGGCGCTTTTATATTCGATCTCAAGCTTGATGCCTCAGGCAATTTACGCCTGACCTGCAAGGATAAGTTCGGAACTGAGGTGCCGATGCCTTCGCAGACTGAAGCCTGTGACTTTACGGCCAGCATCTGCTCAGCCAACGGGAATGTCAGCAACAGCATTGAGAAATGCTTTGAAAGCAAGAATGCCCTGGATGTGTTTGGGTATATATCGGAAAATATACGGCAATGGAGCTTTGATGATGTACGCGCCGCCTGCGATACACTGGTTGCTCTGGCCAGAGAACCTGAAAATGCGGTAACTTCCATTGAGATACTGACATTATTAAATAACCGCAGATATGAGACCGGGACCAAGAAGCGCAACCACCTGCTTTATATCATTCGTGGGGCCCTTAACCGTTTATTTGGAAATATTCCGCACCTTGATGCAGGTACGGATGGAGGCTGCTACCGTCTGATCGATTTAGCAACACGCCATCTGTTGAGGGCGCCCAACGTTGATGAGACCACTCTGGTCATTAATGCCAGCGGATTTGAGCCTGAAGGAGAAATGTGCGACGCATCTCTGCTGATGGATGCATACATAAAGGGGTGGAGACATTTTATCAGCTATAACTGCAGTGGTCAGAGATTTATCGGCTGCGGGCTGGGGCCTGAGACTGAAGGGGTGACGATCGATGTATATGATAGTTCCGGAGATTATCTCGGCTCGGGAATAGATGGATTAACCGTCACGGTGCACGACAATGCCCAGGACCAGGTGGGACAGATAATTAAGTCCGGGAAACTGGTAATACATGGAGATGTCGGCCAGACATTTATGTATGGAGCCAAGGGCGGGACTGTTTTTGTAATGGGAAACGGAGCCGGCCGGCCGTTGATCAATTCCGTCGGCAAGCCGAGGGTCGTGATTAACGGCAGCTGTCTTGATTTCCTGGGTGAGTCATTTATGGCTGGTGATGTTTTTAACGGAGGAGGGTTTGTAATCCTCAACGGTGTGACTTTTGACGACCAGGGACGGGTAGTGCCGTTGAAGGAACCCTATCCCGGCAGCAACCTTTTCTCTCTGGCTTCAGGGGGAGCTATTTATGTTAGGGACCCTTACCAGCGGCTGATCTGGCAGCAGCTTAACGGGTGCGGCTTCTACAGGATGACGGATGAGGATTGGGAACTGATACGTCCCTATCTGGAGGAAAATGAGCGCCTGTTTGGTATTAAAGTAGATGAGCTATTGACAGTGGAAGGTGAACTGCGTAAACCGACCGATGTCTACCGCAAGGTCGCTCCTGTAAAAATTGCAGCCCTTGGTAAAAAGGAAGATGCTGCAGCAACAACTGAAGTTGAAGAACTTACCGTATCTACAGGCGAATAGCTATAAATGAGAATTGATATGACAGTAAAGATTAGCAAAACAACAACAGGTCACGGGCTCAGGCATATCGTCGAGGAGATATCCGGAGTCGATCTCAGTATATGTTACCAGTGCAGGAAATGCACGGCCGGATGTCCGGTGGCTACGCTTGCAAAGGTCGGGCCATCCGAGATTATCAGGCGTTTGCAGCTGGGCGCCGGCAATGAACTGCTGGATAGCGGCCTGGTCTGGATGTGCCTGTCGTGCGAGACCTGCTTCTCGAGGTGCCCTATGCAGATTAACAGTGCGGCTGTCATCGATGCCTTACGGGTCCTTGCTGTGGTACGTAAGGCCACAGTCCCGCAGGGTAATGTGCCGCTGATGAACAGCATGTTTTTAAAGACGGTGGAGACTTTCGGCCGCACTTATGATCTGGCTATGATAATGGCTTATAAACTGGGCTCGGGCACCATTATGAATGATACCAATAAATTCCCGGCTATGCTGCAAAAGGGCAAAATGGCAATCCTGCCGCCGTCCGTCGCCGGCAGGAAGGCTGTCATGCGGATTTTCAGGAAATCGCAGCAGCATAAAGGAAGTGTCAAATGAAATACGCGTATTATCCCGGATGTTCATCGCACTCAACGGCCCGTGATATGCATGAGTCGGCGGCAGCGGTTGCCCGTGCACTTGGAATCGAGTTGGTTGAAATAAAAAACTGGTCTTGCTGCGGAGCTACTGCAGCCCACCAGACCGATCGTCTCTTGGCGGCTGCTTTGCCCGCTGCCAACCTGCTGACAGCAAAAGATATGGGCCTCGATACTGTTGTTACCTGCGCTGCCTGCTATAGCAGGATGAAGGCTTCCAATTACGAGGTTTCAACATTTACTGATATGAAAGCTGCCGTGGCTGATGTGGTGGGTAGGGAGTATGACGGCTCGGTTGCGGTAAGGCATTTTGTCGAGATATTACTGGAAGATATAGGCATAGATAAACTGAAAAAGATGTTAAAAAAGTCATTAAATGGTCTGAAGGTAGCCTGCTACTACGGTTGCCTGCTGGTCAGGCCCCACGAGGTCACCGGTTTTGATGATCCTGAGGATCCCACCTCTCTTGATCGGCTGGTGATTGCGATGGGCGGGACGAGTGTGGACTGGCCGTACAAAGTCGAATGCTGCGGCGGAGGCTTGAATCTCACGCGGACTGACGTGGTCACCAGATTGTCGGGCGCCATTATAGAGATGTCCAGGGAATCGGGCGCCGACTGCATAGCAGTAGCCTGTCCCATGTGCCAGGCCAGCCTGGACTTAAGGCAAAAGGATATTGAGAAAGAGACGGGAAGGAAGTTGGATATGCCGGTTGTCTACATTACACAGCTTCTGGGGCTCTGTCTGGGCATTCCTGAGAAAGATCTGGGGCTCAACAGGTTGATGGTAGCTCCCGGGGCAATTTTACAGGCTGTTAAGTGAGCGGCCTGATCCTGAATATGCGGAAGGTAAGCGAAAATGGACAAAACTGGAAACAATAAGAAGACAGGAGCAGTACTGGTACAGGGCGGCGGCATCGCCGGCATCCAGGCTGCGCTTGACCTCGCCAACTCGGGTTTTAAAGTATATCTCATCGAGCGCTCAGCGGCTATCGGCGGCATGATGGCTCATCTGGATAAAACATTCCCGACCGGTGATTGTGCAACCTGCATAGGCTCTCCCAAGATGGTGGAATGTGCGCGCAACCTTAATGTTGAGATACTCACACTCTCCGAGCTGGTTGACCTCAAAGGCGATCCGGGCAATTTTACGGCTGTGGTTAAACGGCATCCGCGCTTTGTAGACGAAGCCAAATGCACCGCCTGCAGCCAATGCACCGATGCCTGCCCGGTCAATGTCTCGAACCATTTCGACCGTGATATGGGCACGCGTAAAGCCATTGCCAAGCATTATGCGCAGGCTACGCCCAATATCTTCGGCATACTGAAAAACGGACATTCCCCCTGCAAGGTCACCTGTCCGGCCAACATTAATGTGCAGGGTTATATCCAGCTTATAAAGAAGAAGGAATATATTAAGGCGGTGAATTTAATCAGGGAGAGGAATCCCCTGTCAGCCATCTGCGGGCGTGCCTGCAACCATCCCTGCGAAGCAGCCTGCACACGTAATAATGTTGATGATCCGGTTGCTATCAGGCTGCTTAAGAGGTTTGCCTCGGATAGGGAAATGGAGATGATTGAGTCGGGCGCAATCTCTTTGCCTGCTGAGAAGATGCCGCCGGCTGATGCCAAAAAGGTCGCTATAATCGGAGCAGGCCCGGCCGGGCTAACGGCTGCGGCAGACCTGGCGGACCGGGGGTTTGCTGTAACAGTGTACGAAGCCTCCGCAGCGGCAGGCGGCATGCTGCGCTGGGGTATACCTGAATACAGGCTACCCAAGAAAATACTCGATCATGAGGTCGAGCTTATCAGGCGCAAAGGGGTTAAATTCAATTATAACTGCCGTATAGGTGAAGACATTGCGCTGGATGAGATACGCCAGGAGAATGATGCCGTATTCATTGGCGTTGGCGTGCAGGTGAGCCGCAAATTGGGAGTGGATGGGGAGGACCTCGATGGCATTAATTATGGCGTTGAGTTCTTACGCGATGCAAGCTACAAAGACAAAAAGCCCGTAGTAAAAGATAGGGTATTAGTAATTGGCGGCGGCAACGTGGCTGTGGATGTTGCACGTACTGCCAGTCGTCTGGGTGCTAAAAACGTAGAGATGGTCTGTCTGGAACAGAGGGATGAAATGCCCGCATTGCCTGAGGAAGTCGAAGCGACCCTAGCAGAGGGAATAAATATATATAACGGCTGGGGGCCGCGGCGCATACTTGGTAAAGGGACAATCGAAGCTATAGAATTTAAGCACTGCGCCAGCGTGTTTGATGAAAACGGCCGTTTCAGCCCGGTCTACGATGAGAAGACTCTCACTACTTTAAAGGCTGACCAGATCATCATCGCCATCGGACAATCTCTCGATAAACAGTTTATGACCCACGCTGGCATCAATATAGAACGCGGATGCTTTAAAGCTGACCCTGTAACGCTGGAGACGTCAGTCAGCGGAATGTTTGCCGGCGGCGACAGCGTATCAGGCCCGGCTTCTATAATACAGGCCGTAGCGGCGGGCAAACGTGCTGCCGAGTCGATTGAACGTTTCCTGAAAAATGAAGATATGTGGGTAAACCGCTTTAGTGATACGGTCAAACCGGTTCCTGAAGAATTATTGCCATCTGTTAAGGATAAAGAGAAAAAGCCGCGTGCTGTTCCTGTGGAGTTGCCTGTGGAACAACGGGTTGGAAATTTTGCAGAAATAGAGAGCGGCTTCACTGAAGAACAGGCGCTGGCAGAGTGTGAACGTTGCCTCAATTGCGCTATGTGCTCCGAATGCCAGGAATGTGTAGCTACCTGTGAACAGAATGCTATTAACCATTTTATGAAAGAACGGATAGTTGAACTCAATGTAGGTTCGGTAATACTGACTCCGGGATTCGAAGAATTCGCTGCCGAAAAGAAGGGAGAATACGGCTTCGGACGTTATCCCAATGTTCTTACCAGCGTGCAATTTGAGCGTATGCTTTCAGCTTCAGGGCCTTTTGAGGGACATGTTATCAGGCGGTCGGATGGAAAAGAAGCCAAACGCGTGGCCTGGATACAGTGTGTCGGGTCCAGGGATGCCGGATGCGGAAATGACTATTGCTCATCGGTATGCTGCATGGTATCTACCAAGCAGGCGCTGGTTGCCTCTGACCATTCTCCTGATATGAATGCCTCTATTTTCTACATGGATATCCGTGCGCATGGCAAGGACTTCGATCAATATTACGAACGCGCCAGGAATAAGGAAAATATCAACTATATCAGAAGCATGCCGTCACGTATCATCCAGATGCCTGCGACCAAAGACATGCGGATTAAATACGTTAGTGAAAAAGGTCTGCCAGATGAACAGGATTTTGATCTGGTAGTACTATCGGTCGGCATGGAGGCCGGTGCATCGGTTATAGAGTGTGCCGAGCGGATTGGGATAGAGCTAAATGAATATGGCTTTTGTGCTACCGACCGGTTTTCACCATTGAATACCTCAAGGCCTGGTATTTTTGTTGCCGGGGCTTTCCAGGAGCCCAAGGATATCCCTGAGACGGTGACACAGGCCAGCGCAGCGGCATCGATGTCGATGGAATTACTGTCCGACGCGCGGAATACCATGATAACCAGTAAGATCTATCCCAATGAACATGATGTGACGGACGAACAACCCAGGATAGGCGTATTTGTTTGCCACTGCGGCCAGAACATCGCCTCCGTGGTGGATGTGGAGCGCGTGGCTGAGATTGCCTCTCATCTGCCCGGCGTGGTTTTCGCTACTCATACCATGTATACCTGCGCAGATTCCAGCCTTAACAATATCCGGGACATGATCAGTAAACATCATTTGAATAGGGTCGTTGTTGCTTCATGTACCCCCAGGACGCATGAGCCGATTTTCCGGGATACGTTGCGTGAGGCGGGATTAAATCCCTACCTTTTTGAGCTCGCCAATATCAGAGATCAGTGTTCTTGGGTACACTCTGCCGAATCGGAAAAGGCCACGGAGAAAGCTGCTGAACTGATGGAAATGTCCGTGGCCCGTGCCAGGCTACTAGCCCCCCTGACCGGGACATCATTCAG
>JAFGHL010000070.1 GCA_016930155.1 Dehalococcoidia bacterium
ATCCGGGGTGACAACGGAATCGATTATCTGGCGCCGGACTGGCCTTATGCGCCCGCCTACTGGTTTGGAGATAAAAACCGCGTGAACTGGATGATTAGAGTCTCCGGCAATGCTATGGTTCCGCAGCAATAATTTAATACTGCTAAAATATGGCTGAAGCGCCTTCAATTGACGCCGGATAGCCGGTTAAGCAGACCGAAAAATATCATAGACCACCCGGCAATTAAAATGTGATCTTCTGCTCCACGATTCTCGCGTAGCTTTCGATATCACCGGTTTTGTCCTGTTTAAGCCAGAGCCATACGACCACGTTGCTTTTTCTGAATACCAGCAACTTGTCGATAGGCACGGAGTTATTCAGGAAGCACTCATTACCGATAGAGGGATTGGTCAGCGTTGCGCTGGAAGGCCTGGCGCTTGTATAGGCATCCTGCGCCACCTTTATATCACGATAAACAACCACGGTATTCTGCACGGCAGGCGCGTAAGCAGCACCCGTAAAAAAAGAGACTGAGCTCGAAGATGTACTCCCCCTGTAAGAAGGAGGAAAAACGTTTCCCTGAATCCATCCGGAACCCATGTCTTCCTTGGTCAGCACCATTTCATACGCCTGCTTTGTGATGAGGCCCTCCATTGATTTAGTTATGCCTTCCGGCTGAGCGCTCGCCGGCGGTTCAGCAGGAGTCTGCTCAGCAGGTGGTGCAACTGCCGGTGCGGGTTGCTCCATCGATGCGGCGGCGGCAGCGATTATTCTTTGTTCCACTGTTCGCGCATAGCGCTCGATATCGCCCTCTTTATACTGCTTCAGCCACAGCCAGACTACAACGTTATTCTGACGAAAAACCAGCAGCTTATTGATTGGCGCAGAGTCGTTCAAGAGACATTCATTTCCGATGCCGGGATTGGAGGTGGATACGTACGATTGTTTCTCCCTGGCATATGCGCTTTCCGCAGCAGAGATACTGCGGTAAACGGCCACGGTATTCTGAACGGTCGGCGCATAGGATGAACCCTGAGTATAGTACGCATGGCTGAACGAACTGGTCTGCGGTATCGCCGATGGTACGGCGGTCCCCTTTGCCCATCCCGACCCCATATCCTGAAGCGTTAGAGTCATGGTGGATGCCTGTTTGGTTATAAGAGTGGTAGGATCAAGTGAACCACCCGTCGACAAATTTGGATCTGGAACTGGTTGAGATACTGCTTGATTATCCTGCTCCGGCGTTGATGGAATTGGGGGCGTGGGTAAAGGTTCCTCCGGAGACATGGGCAGGGTCGTGTTTGTAGATGCAGCAGTGTCCGCCGCATTACCCTGCGGCTGGTCCACACTGCTATTTACACAGGCAGTGACGAGAACTAATCCAAAAACTGTGACGCCTATTAACATCCAGCTTAACAACTGTCTCATGCTTCTATTGTTAGCACCTCCGGTAGTATTATATACCGTCTCATGTAAATGATCTCCGATGCGAGTGGTCATCTCAAATATTACTCTTCCCAGTATATTTCTTTATTGGTAAGATCTATTTTTAGATGATGTCCCGAAAGAGTACCTTTGGTAGGATCAACGCGAAATTTATTCCAGGACGTGACCCAGTGATCGAGTAAAATGCCCAATTCGCCCTCGTAAATGCCAGTATTTTCGGCCAGTTCAGATAAAGAAATCCTTTTCAGGGATTGAATAATTTTTAATGTCCTTTTCTTTAAGACAACCTCGCAAATTATCTCCGGCCAAAACCAGAATAAAACCAAGACACCCAGTGCAGCACCACCTGCCATGGAACCAAGAAGCACTATACCCACCACTACCTGGGCAGTAGCTAACACAGGATCAGTGGATATATGGAAATCCGGCTGGTGTAGGGCAAATTCCGGCAAGGTAAGAACCAACGTTAAAGAAACAGCCAAAAGCAGGCCGACAACACCAATAGCCTTACCAAGCCATTTGCCGGACACGAAGTAAAAATGAATGATTTTGCCTGAATTACTTAGCAGCATAACACTCGTAAGATAGATCTACCGTAACGCTCTTTGGATCTCCTGAACTGCACCAGAATTCCCAATAATACGTCTGCATCAGATCAGCGGACGGAGATATCCATTGTGGTTTAGGTATTAATGAAATGCTATAGGCTTTGTTGAAGGTGATCAGCTTGTTATCCAGATTTCCAAATGTATCCACATTATTTTTAGGGCCGAAGCTTGGGTCTACGGGCACCCATCCAACGTCCTGCAGGTAAAACTCAGCCCAAACATGATAACTCCCGTTTTCAGGCAGCGCCCACCGCCCGACCACAGGCCGTGCAGGTATCCCGGATGCCCTGCACAATGCCACAAAAAATGCCGCGTAATCACCGCATTCCCCGTAACCGTTCCCAAAAGCGAAAAGTGCCCCTCCAAGACCATCTATTTCCTGGTAATTCATGTGGCTATTGACATATTCGTAATATAATCGCGCCTTACGATGGGGGTTGGACTCTTTTCCCGCCAGCTTGGCTGCAAGATTAATAATCGCCTGATTATCCGCTTCGATCAGTTTACCGGCCCGAGTATACATTGCATATTCGGGATTTGAACGGTTGTATTCAACTGTAACGGGATCCTCGGGATTGAGCTTCACCTGAAATACTTTAACGGTGTAAAGTTGAGTAAATGATAGGGACGAGTTCCGTGCCGGCTTGTTTTTGAATTCCCAGAAATCCTCGCTGGTCCCGGTAACAGAATCAACCTGGCAGCTTGTTGGTAAAAGACTGGCGGTTTGGGGAGAAATGATTTTCTGCGATTCCCAGTCTTTAATGGAGGGAAGCCACACCCTTATAACATTTACCATGGCATCCCCATTAATTATGGAGAAGGTACGCTTCACCGTATATGTCCTGGCATTAAAGTATTCCAGCGTTACGCCCTGCCCTTGCTGTGCAACCTTCGTCTCCGAGGCGTCATGCCCTGTTATTACCGTCTGCTCAGGTTCCGTAGAGACAACGGGCGTATCTGGAACAGTGGCGCATGCACATACTGCGGAGATACATGTTATGGAAATGAAAACAAGTATGCTGAGTAGTTTATTCATAGTCCTGTGAGAAAGAGCTCTACTTAAATCTATCTTACCACGCGCATAAAATTATCTAAAATCAATCATAATTCTTTTAAAAACTGGAGCGTTTCTATACTGGTCTCAAAATACAGAGACCTTATAATTGGAGGCAAGGCTCATAACGAAAGGCTGAGGTAGAATCGGTTATCGTATTAAATGCGGCCGGTACGGAGCCGTGTGAGTCCCGGCAATCAGATTAGATTAATAAGTTTTTATCATAACTATCTGCGGATATATCCAGTATCCTTCTGGTGAATTCATTGCTGGCTTCATATTCGGGGCTGACAAATTCTATATCACCTAATGCAGACAATTTCCCTGTCTCTTTTCTACTATGCATCCGGGCCAGTATTTTCAGTTTGGGATTCAAATGCAGCGAATAGTTTATAGCGGATTTGATGGTCAACAGGTCTGGGACTGTGATCACGAAAACATCGGCATCTTTCAGATTTAATTGAGAGAGTATATGGAAATTACCGGCATCTCCGTATATGTGAGGAATATTCTCTTTTCTTAATTCGGACACCAATTCCGGATCAAATTCTATAACCTGGAACTTGATACCATCCTTGCGCAGATTAGCCGCAATATTCCTGCCGATCCGTCCGTATCCCGCCAGCAGGACCGGATATGATTCCGGTATGTTGCCTGCATCTATATCAGGACTGATGAGCAATGCGTCCTTCTTTGCGGCAGCAGACGGGCGGGCCAACCTCGGCAACAACCATGAAACGAAGGCGAAGAGCACCGGCGTCAAAATCATGGTAATAACAGCGCTGGCTACAATCAGGGAATAGAACTGGTCTGTAACTATGTTGTTTTCCATTCCGGCCTGTGCCAGGACAAAACTGAACTCGCCGATCTGAAAAAGCCCTACACCTGATAATATTGCTATTTTATTGCTGTATCTGAATGAGCACACAATAATGAAGACAATGCATGTTTTCAAGGTAAGAATGCAGATTACGATCAATAATATGGTGGCCCAGTTTTCAGCCACAAACACAGGATTCAGTAACATACCCAGAGATAAGAAAAACAGCGTGGCGAAAACATCTCTCAACGGTGTTATCTCGGCCAGCGCCTGATGGGCGAATATCGACTCGCGTAAAACCAGTCCGATTACAAATGCGCCGAAAACGGCGGACAGGCCCAGTATATGGGTACCAAAGCCGGCCATCAAACACAGGACAAGGACGGATAGTATGAACAATTCACGTGATCTCACGCCCCCTATGCGACCAAAACCCCAGGGCAACACCCATAATCCCATCCCGATTGCGACTGCGATGAATATAGCTGCTTTACCGACAGCAAGTGCAAAGGCGTTGAATAAATTGTCTGCAGGCTGGCCGAGAAGCGATACAATCACCAGCATAATGGTCACACTGATATCCTGAAGTATAAGCATGGCTATCATAATGCGGCCCTGTATGGAGCCGAGTTCACCTCTCTCCATCAATACCTTCAGGCCCACCATCGTGCTGCTCAGTGATAGTACCAGACCGAAAACAGCGGACTGCGTCAGTGTCCATCCGAGCAGAGCCCATCCGAGAAGGAAACCGGCAGCGAAAGTTATTACAATTTGAAGTGTCCCACCCCACACACCCACATTGCCCACCTGTCGTAGCTGGGTGAAAGAAACCTCCAATCCCAAGGTGAACATCAAGAGGGTTATCCCGATGGTGGCTGCAGATTTAATTAAGGTAACGTCACCAACCCAACCCAGAACATACGGACCTGTTACCACTCCCACAAGCAGATATCCGAGAATCACGGGCTGTCCCACACGCCGGGCTAACATCCCTCCGATCAGTGCGGCTCCAAGGAGTATTGCAATAACAATTGCCGGATCTAAATCATACATAGCTCTATACCGGTATCAGGCCTGTTATCAGTTGTAACAGCAAACAGCGTCACTTGTTTGCCTATACGATCTTTATCAGAGATTGGCAGCGCCGGAGTATCGCTGGATTTAATCAGGATTGCCGCGTACCCTTGCCGGCTGTTGGAAATGGATGGTTGAGTACCATAATTATATCTGAGAAGATACGAATTTTCAAACTTGCGCCGATATATGGTTTGCACTGCAGACACGCGAGTTCACGGCAGATGAACCATAGCTTCAGAGCAGTTGTTGACAGTGAAAAGGAATCCGAGTAATTTAATGCAGGGGTGTATACGAATGATGATGTTTATGCGGATGTATATGCGATATCGAGGACCGTGAAGTGATCTGACAGGAGTTGTTGTTATGAGCGCGCTGGAGGTCGAATCACCGGCATCGATCCGCTTCGGACAGATGACGGCGGATGAGCTTTTCATCACCTGCAAATCGGCGCGTGAGGGCATAGCGGTTACCAATACCAGCGAATTCGATAACATGGTGATGTTGAAACATTTCGGGCCCGCGGCCTGAGAGCCTATACCACAGACATAGTTCGACAGAAGAAGGTATTAGAATTGATTACTAATAGTCACAAGTATTTTTACATAGCCGGCGCAGGAGGTTTTGACTTTCAGCTATCGACCAAAATCATATTCGGTGAGGGGTCGGCACGCAGGCTGAGCGGTGAGGTTCAACAGCGTGGCAAGAGCGCGGTGCTCATCGTTACCAGCAGAGGCATGTCTGAACGGTCATCACTGAAGGGCATTCTTACTGATCTCGGCGGGGCAGGGATCAGGGTAAATGTTTTCTCCTCCACTCCTCCCGAGCCGTCTGTGGAAGATGTAGCTAAATGTATTGAATTCGCGATGCAGGCAAAGCCTGATCTCGTAGTGGGAATCGGCGGCGGGAGCGCGATGGATGTGGCCAAGAAAACCGCCCTGGAAATCGGGGCGCCAAAAATCATGATACCCACGACTGCGGGAAGCGGCAGCGAAGTCACCTATAATTCCGTTCTCATGGTCGAAGGAAGGAAAAAATCGTTCAGCGATATCAAACTTGCAGCGGATGCAGCTATAGTCGATCCGGACCTGCTGACGACTATGCCCCCTTCAGTCATGGTTTGCTCGGCCATGGATGCCATGGCGCATGCCGTGGAAAGCTACGGCGCCAGGAAGGGCAACAATATAACACGTGCTCTCGCATTGGAGGCATACCTTTTAACCCGGGATAATATCGGTAGCGCACTATCCGGCGAGGCAGAGGGCAGGCGCGGAATAGCGATGGGAAGCCTGATGGCGGGGATGGCGCTAACCGGAACGGGGACAACGCTGGGACATGCCCTGGCCTACCCTCTGTCCAACCGAGGTATGACGCACGGCCAGTCCCTGGCGATCGTGCTTCCCTACCTCTTGAAGATCAACCGCTTCGACGCAGACCATGCCGATGAATTGAAGTCCTTCCGCCGGAAGTACTGCGCTATCCCGGAGATCGCCTGGGAGATTTCAGAGATGGCCGCGGAGGTTGCCGTCGACCAGAGGCACCTGGCTAACAATCCAGTTGATGTGACACTGCAGGAAATAATAGATATATATACAGGTATACAAAAAGAAGCCTGAAAACGGACCATTTGCACGACCTTCGGATTAAGCCCGGCCATATGCCGCTTTTATCAACGAATAGCCCGGCATTCGGTGTTTAACTCCCGACAATCCAAGCCACTTGACAATATTCATTAATATCGTTATCATTAATTAA
>JAFGHL010000071.1 GCA_016930155.1 Dehalococcoidia bacterium
CAGACCAGCTCGCAACTGCTGCAGCGGGTGCACTTCTCCTGGTCGACGACCTTAATGCCTTTTTCATCACTGAAAATGGACTCAACCGGGCAGGCCAGAACGCAGTGGTCGCAGCCTTTCTCGCATTTGTCCGGGAGTATGTAATAAGCCGTCAATTCCTTGCAGACCCGGGCGGGACAGCGTTTTTCAGACACGTGCGCCTCGTACTCGTCCCGAAAATAGCGCAGAGTGGTTAAAACTGGGTTGGGCGCCATTTTGCCGAAGCTGCACAGCGAGGCAGCTCTGATATCTTCAGCCAGTATCTGCAGGGTCTGCAGCCCCTCGGCGGTACCTTTTCCCGCGCAGATATCTTCGAGTATGCCCAGCATCTGATAGGTGCCGATCCGGCACTGCGTACACTTTCCGCAGGACTCGCGGCAACTGAAGTCTATAAAAAACCTGGCGGTGTCCACCATGCAGTTTTCTTCATCCATAACGATAACGCCGCCCGATCCCATCATGGCCCCTGCCTCTTTGAGCGAATCAAAGTCGAGGGGCGTAGCCAGCATGCTCTGCGGGAGGCATCCGCCCGACGGTCCACCTATCTGCACTCCCTTGAACTGCTTCCCCAGCCTGATACCGCCGCCGATGTCGTTGATCAGGGTACCCAGCGTCGTCCCGGTCGCCACTTCCGCCAACCCAGTATTGACCAGTTTACCCGCCAGAGCCAGCAGGACTGTGCCCGGGCTGGACTCGGCGCCTATGGAGGCAAACCACTTACCTCCATTTTTAACAATGAGAGGGATATAGGCGAGCGTCTTGACATTATCCACCAGCGTAGGCCGGCCCCACAGTCCGCTCTCGGTGGGATAGGGAGGGCGGTGCTCCGGCCAAGAACGCCTACCCTCCATGGCAGCGATCATGGCCGTTTCCTCTCCCGAAACAAAGGCCCCCGCTCCCTTGACTATCTCTATATCAAAATCAAACCCGCTGTCCAGGACGTTCTTACCCAGCAGACCTTTGTCCTGCGCCTGTTTAAGGGCGATTTGCAGCCTCTCAATAGCCAGCGGGTACTCCTCCCGCACATAGATGAAGCCGTTGCCGGCGCCAACAGCATAACCGGCGATAGCCATTCCCTCGATAATGGCATGGGGGTCGCTCTCCAGCAGCACCCTATCCATGAAAGCGCCGGGGTCGCCCTCATCGGCATTGCAGATAACGTATTTGGGATTTTTACGGGATTTTCGGCAGGCCCTCCACTTAATGCCGGTGGGGAACCCCGCCCCACCGCGGCCGCGCAGCCCTGATGTCTCAACCTCGGCTATTATTGCCGGGGGTTTTTTCTTGAGCGACCGGGTCAGGCCGGCATAGCCGCCGCAGGCAATGTAATGCCCTATCTCCAGAGGGGAAGTGTAACCGCAGTTGCGCAGCAACAGCCGGGTTTCGTAATTGAAGCGCTCCATCTCTGGTATATAGACTGGCTCGCTGTCGCCGCCCGCCACCGTTCCCAATGCCAACTCCAGACAGGGGTCGTCCCCTTTCACATAGCCCTCGATAAGCTGCGGGACCATCTGCGGTGTGACATGATGGTAGCAGATGGGAAAATCACCGGGCTTCAGTATGATGACCAGCGGCTCGTAGGAGCAAAGCCCCATGCACCCCACCTCCGAAACCCGGACGGGTATGTCCAGGCCCTCTATTCCGCTGCGCAAAGCGTCAAGGACGGCCAGGGCGCCAGCGGCGCGGCCGCAGGTAGCGGTCCCCACCAGAATGTGTATGAATTGATTGCCGTAGAGTACTTCCCAGTCCTTCCGGGCTACAGCATATATATCTTCAAAGGTCATGGCAGGGTGGAGGCACCCCCTTCTTTCTGCGGGGCGGCAGGCCTGATGGTCACCAGCACCTCCTCGATCTTGGGCGGCGTCATGTGCGGGTAAGCCTGCTCCCCGATGGTCACGACGGGGGCCAGGGCGCAGCAGCCGATGCAGGCCACCCTTTCCAGGCTGAACTCCCAGTCGGGCGTAGTGCCCCCGATCTTAATATCCAGCTCCCTGGCTATGGCCTCCAGCACCATCTGGCCGCCGGCCAGGTGGCAGGCCGTGCCCATGCAGACCTTGATGGGCCGTTTGCCGGGAGGGGTGAAACGGAACTGGTTATAGAAGGTGGCAACTCCCCAGACCGAGGCCGCGGGCATATCAAGGAATTTCGCCACATCCAGCATGGCTTCCTGTGACAGGTATCCGTGCACAGCCTGGATATCCTGCAGGATATCTATCAGGCCACCGCGGCTGCGGCGGTCTTCGGTCAAAATAATGGATAGGTTGTTGCTTTCTTCGCTCAATTCAAATGTCTCAAATCATCCATCGCAGGGACACAATTATTGCTACTATTCTATGTCAAAGCAGGGAATGAAGCCAGAGGTCAAGCTCCAAATAATATCGAAATCCAGATTAAACCGGAGAAATCTTTATACTCAGTACTTTAAACTTTTCGGGTTTATCCCGCTACTGGTTCCAGCTTTTTACCAGTTTGGGCAGGTAGCCCGGTATCTCGTTGGCATCGCCGGGGCCGACGATGATGTCCCATTCCGGTAACCCCTCCATAAGCTCGCCGCGTATGCGGGCGACCTTGCCGGGGATGACCAAGCGGCGATGGTTAACCTTGCCCTCTATGCCGCTCTTCTTAACAAAAGGAGCGATGGTGTCGCCGCTGAACTTGCCTGCCGCCCAAGCGGTGAGGATGCCCAACCCACCAGCCTCCTTCACCAGCAGCCAGGCCGGTACCTTGCTGGCCTCCACTTCCGAGGAGACCAGAAAGTAGGTCAGCGCCCAGTTGCTGGTTATCAGCACGGGCGACCCGGCATCCGGGTTGTTAACGGGATATATATTCTCCTCCATGGACATGGGTATGCGGGGATCGGTGTAAATATTCAGCCGCTGCGCTAGGACGGGCAGCAGCGTATGGGCGTCTATATGCGACAGCACAATGATGCCGGCGTACTTAATGATGAACATGGAGGCCATTATGATCTCGCTCATACGGTCCTGCGTCATGAAGCAGGGGAAGCCAATGGTCGGGTAGCCCAGCGGCCGGAAGCTCTGCTTGAGTGAAGCACGCCGTACCAGCGTCTGGTCCCGCACGGCCGACAGCAGGTCGCGGGAGCCGGGATCCATAACAATATTCTCAATGCCGTTCTCTTTCAGCTTCAAGGTGAGCAGCGCTAGGTCTTCCACGTTGTCCGCCTTTATCACAACCGTGGCCGGGTTGGTTTTCACAGCGGCAATTACCTTCTCGATACCGGCGGCTGTAACAGGATAGAGCGCCGGGTATCTGTCGGCACACATGCTGTGTGCAGCCAGTAAGGCGTCCGTGTCCTCCGCCATCATCAGCAGTGGGCAGTCCACCGCATTGCAGGCCTTTTTCACCAGGGCCTCATACTTAGAACGGTCGCCCGAGTTGAAGCGTACCGCAAGCATATCCGCTTTTAATGTCTTGCCGACCCAGGTGAACTGTAGCTCTTTCAGCTTACTGATCTTATCATCGATGTCAGCTTCCGGCTCATCATCCGAGACCATCACCGCTAGGGCTGGCTGGTGCACAAAGGTCTTCTCGTGGCGGTACATGACCTGCTCATCGCCAATCGTGAATGCCGTTGCGCCGGTACCGACGGTGACCGGCTTGACGGGGGGAGCCAGGGCGTCCGCCAGTTCGGCCTTCACTTCGGCTGCCAGGTACGGACACTTGTCCAGCGATACACCGCCTGACGCCAGCTTCATGGCAAAGGCAAAACAGGTCGGCAGGCCGCATTGCTTGCAGTTCTTTTTCCCGCCCTCGGGCAGCTTTTTAACAATATCAGTACCTTTAATTGCCACCGGCTGCTCCTTGCTGTATGGCCTCCCCGATCAGCCTGGCGCTTTCAGGGTGACGCAATACCAGTATGTTGGCCCCGGACAGCAGTAGGCTCATGGCGGTAACTCCTTCCCAGAGGATACCCTGCTCCCGGTCCGTCTTTGCCTGGCCTGTTTTCCAGCACTCAGCGCCCAGGTCGGCGATGACAGGCATCTGCATAGCCATATCGCCGAACATGATGCCCACGTGCTTGGTACGCTCGATAATAGTGAAGCTGTATTCCATGCCGTAGCCCGCCGCCGAAGCGAGCGGGTCGATGACAATCCTCTCCGGCGGGAGGTACTTTAACAGCTTCACGTTGAGTTCCTTTTCCAGGTTAATATCCATCGGGGTCTGGGCGATGATGCTGTGCCCGTTTTCGGCTACGGCCCGGGCGACGGCCTCATAGTTCTCTTTGACGGCAGGGCCCAGCAGCAGGTTTTCCCCCTTGCAGGCAACGGCCACAGCGGTCAGCACTTCGGCATCCTTGTTATCATCCCCGCAGCCGTAGACAATCAGGGGTACATCCAATTCGGCTGCTACCTGCTTAACCAGTTCAGCAGCCTGTTCTCCGCTTTTATTATCGCCCTGCGTGTCGGTGCTGCTGAGGCGCAGGCAGATAAGGTCGGCGCCATTTTCCAGGCAGTGCTCCGCCCACTTGACAGGGTCGGAAACAACATCTTTGAACGGCTCCACCACCCACTTGGTCCAACTGGTAGCCGCATTGTCGTCGACCTCCATCGCTATTAAGGGCCGATTGGCCGCAACGCCTTCAAAATAGTGAAACGGCAGGATGCTCTCGCCGCCTACCTTAACGGCCTTTTTCCCGGTTCCCAATATTACCTCTTTAACTTTTCCTGTGTACGTTTCTATCGGCACCTTGTATTCCATCAGCCTTCCCTCAGCTAAGACTCCAACCAGGCATGCGAGTACAGCGCATCGCCGTGCAATACCCGGGCTGTCTTAACGTAATCCTGTTCTTTCTCAGAAAGGCCGCGCAGGCTGACCTGTTCGCCATCCACGACACGGCAAATGAGGTGCTTGATCTCCTGCAGGCCGCCTCGGTTCATCTCCATCAGCTCGGGGTCGAGGACATCGGCAATAGCCGAGTAAAGGCCGTCTCTTTCCATCATCGTCAGGTAGGTGCGGTTCAGGATGCCGCGCAAAGGCCCGGGCGTCCCGTTCGATACATTGGATAAGCCGATGACCGATTTAACGCCGGGCAAAAGATCTGGCAGTATCTTGACGAACTCCAGGGCTTCACGGCATTGTTTCTGATCAGCACTGATGGGCAGGATAATAGGATCAATCCTGATGTCGTCCGGCTTGATGCCCAGTTCGGTGGCATAGCTGAACGTGTCCATGATGGCTTCGACCCGGGAGTCCACATCCGGCGGACAGCCGGCGTCCGTAATGACCGAGAGTATAATCTCGGCGTTATAAGTAATCGCCAGCGGCATCATTAATTCCTTGCTTTCTGCCTTTCCCGAAGCCGAATTGATTATCGGTCGCTTTTTAGCAACCTCCAGGGCCGCCTCCATGGCAACCGGGTTCATGGTATCGATGGACAACGGCAGGTCGGTAACCTCCTGCACGGTGTTGACCAGCCAGGCAGCAACTTCCCCGGGGTTCTGGCGGGCCGGGCCCATATTCAAATCAAGATAGTCGGCTCCAGACGCGGTTTGCGCTTTAGCCAGTTCCTGGATTACACCGGCGTCCCTGGCTTTGACGGCTTCGCTGATTGCTCTGGAAATTATATGTATGTTTTCGCCGATTAGATTCATTGCCCGCCCAAAATATAAAAGGGTAGTGCAGAATTTTAACATCCGCTATTCAGCATCTGCAAACGTTGCAGGTAAAACGAGGCGGTCGGATATCGTATAATTTAACCATGCCCGAAAAAGAAAAAATTATTATTTACTGCGACGGGGCCTGCTCCAATAACCAGTTCAGAATCAACGCCGGTGGATGGGGAGCCATCCTCAGACATGGAAAAGCTGAAAAAGAAATTCGCGGGGGTGAATTGAATACCACCAACCAGCGCATGGAGCTTACCGCTTGTATTCGCGCGCTGGAGCAGGTTAAATCGGCCTCTTACACAATCGATATCCATACGGACAGCGCCTATCTGGCAAATGCTATAAATAAGAAGTGGTACGTAAAGTGGCAGCGCAACGGCTGGCTGAACTACAATAAGAAACCTGTCGAAAACCGTGATCTGTGGGAGAGGCTGCTGGCGCTTTTATCTAACTATAAAGTAAACTTTATTAAGGTCGCCGGGCACTCGGGCGATGTGCTTAACGAACGTGCGGATGAGCTAGCTAGACGGGGCATTGCGGAAATACGAAAATAGATCGGTCTCAATTAGGACCGTAAGCCCGCAGAATAGGGTTAACCGATTGTACAGGGTATAATTTTGCCAATATATCTTTTCTTGCGAGTAGAATAAATGTCCACAGACTACCACGTTAAAAAGAAGAGGGAAGAGATTATCCGTGCTGAAGACAATTGGGAGCCGGTAGGCCATACCCCCATGCCGGGTATACTGGACCTGCGGAACTGGGACATGCGCCTGCTCAGGACCTACCAGCCTCTATATGCCCCGCTGTGCGACCTGTGCTGTTTTTGCACCTACGGCAAGTGTGACCTGACGGGAGATAAAAGGGGCGCCTGCGGTATAGACATATCAGCACAGCAGGCCAGGGTGGTGCTGATGGCCTGCTGCATGGGCATGTCCGCCCATGGCGCACAAGCTAGGCGGGTGATTGAGTACGCTATCGAGAAATACGGAAAGAATCATAAGATCAATTTAGGCGATCAGATCAGCGTGGAAGCCCCCCATATCAGGACGGTGCTCGGGTTGAAACCCGAAACACTGGGCGATCTGGAGAAAGTCGTCACCTACCTGGAAGGGCAGCTTATTCATCTTGTCTCGTCGCTGCATACCGGTCAGGAAGGCTCTTGCCTGGATTTTGAGTCCAAAGCCCTGCACGTGTCAATGCTGGACCACGTCGCCATGGAAGCCAGCGAGATCGCAGAGATTGTGGGTTTCAGCTACCCCACATCGGTAGCCGATACTCCTCTGGTCGAACTGGGTTGGGGGGCGGTGGACAGGACCAAGCCGGTCATTTTACTGATAGGGAATAATCCGCTGGCCGGGGTGCGCATCGCAGATTATTTAAAGGAACACGGCCTGCAGGATAAGATAGAATTGGCAGGCATCTGCTCCACAGCCCACGGGGTAACGCGCCACGATGACCGTGCCAAAGTTGTCGGACCTCTTTCCCGCCAGCTCTTCTTCGTACGCTGCGGCATCGCTGACGTCATAGTGGCAGATGAGCAATGTGTCCGCACAGATATCAATATCGAGGCCGCTAAAGCGGGGGCGGCTTTTATCGCCACCAGCGACAAAGCCTGCTATGGGCTTGATGATCTAACGGATAAAGATACCCGGTATATCATCGACGCAATGACAAAGGATGGTAAGCAGGCTCTGATACTGGATGCCGATAAAGCCGCTGAGGTAGCAGTAAAAGCTGCGCTGGAGATAGCCCCCAAACATGATAAGCCACTGTGCAAGGCTGAGGAAGTACCCGCACTGTGCAGAGACCACAAGCTGTGCAATACGTGCAGCCAGGTATGCCCCAACCTCCTAGAGGTGGGAGATGCCATTGAAGCGGCCCAGAATAATAATCTCCAGCCGCTGGTTGAGGTATTTAATAAATGCATCGGCTGCGGAAAATGCGAAGAGGCGTGTCCACGCCATGTGCCGATATTCAAGATTATGCAGGCCGCCGCCAGCTGGGAAAGCGGGAAGATACGGGTCGGTCGCGGGCCGGTCATGGACACCGAAATACGCAGGGGCGGAGCGCCACTTGTCCTAGGAACTATACCCGGCATAATAGCCCTCGTCGGCTGCTCCAATTTCCCCGAGGGGCCAGATGAGGTTGCCGAGATAGCCGAGGAGTTCGCCAGGAGAAAATACATTGTTGTGGTATCCGGCTGCGCTGCCATGGCTATTGGAATGAAGAAGGACAAAGACGGGAAGACCCTTTATGAAAAGTACCCGCCGGACTTGCTGCCGGGCGGCATTATTAACGTTGGCTCATGCACCTCCAGTGCTCATATCAGCGGAGCGGCCATCAAAATAGCCAATCTCTTCGCTGCCCTGCCGCTGCGAGGCAACTACGAGGTAATAGCCGACTATATTCTGAATAGAGTCGGCGTCTGTGGTCTGGCCTGGGGAGCTTATTCACAAAAGGCCGCCTCCATTGCCACCGGGTTTAACCGGCTGGGAGTGCCGGTCGTGCTAGGTCCGCACGCGGCTAAATACAGAAGGCTATACTTGAGCCGCAAGGATGAGGACGACTGGACGGTGATGGACGGGAGGGAGAGAAAACTGGTCAATACGGGAGAGCCCTCTCCGGAACACCTGGCCATAGCTGTTGAATCCAAGGCAAAGGCGATGATCACCCTGGCCAAGCACTGCATTAGAAAAAACGATACGCCCCAGGGCCGTCAACTCAAGCTCACACACTACATCGCGCTGCACAAGCAGTACATGGGAATACTGCCGGACGACCTGCACCTTTTCGTCAGGAAGACCTCGGATATACCGATCTTCTTCAAAAAGGAAGTTCTGGCCTACTTGGAGAAATCCGGCTGGCAGGAGAAACAGCTGCTGACCCTGCCAACCATGATCGGCACTTACAAATCCGCTGTCTCCCTTGATTCGGTGATACGCTGATTATAAATAAGGATTAACTGTAATATGATAGGCAACCTGCCATACCACAGAGTGAACGTGCTGACAGGCACCAGAGCCGCCCGCACGATCGCGGATGCCTCCGAGTATGCTCATCTGATAAAGAGCGCTGGCAGGCCACTGCTGGTAGTTGGGCCAGGGGCTCTGACCGGCACCCTGAACGGTAAACCGGTCATAGAATATGCCCTAGAGATCGCCGGAATACTGGACATCCCGGTCTGCGCCACGGCACACACCAGGAAAAAACTGGCTGAACTGGGACTGGACCCGGCCAGTAGCTATGATATTATGGAGATAATCAACCATCTTAAAGACCCCGCTTGGCCTGGAACCAGGAAAGAAGGCAATCACGACCTAGTTATTTTCATCGGCATACGGACCGATCTGGCCGGGCAGGCGCTCTCCACCCTGAAACACTATGCCAGGCACCTGCAGACCATGACTCTTAACAAGTATTACTTTCCTAATGCTTCATATAGCCTGCCGAATATGAAAGACGGTACATGGAAGGTATTTATAGATACCCTGATAACGAACTTAAAGGAGAAAGCGGGATAAATGGAAGGTGTCTTTCCGGTAGATATAGGGCCCCAGTACGAGGGCGAAGTTATCAGAAAAGCCGACCTGTACGTTGAGCTGGGAGGGCCGAACGTAAGCGGGAAATTCGAACTGCTGACGGTCAAAAGCGCCGACCAAGTCGAGAATGAGAAAATAGAAATCGTCGGGCCGGATATCCCGGACATGCAGGAAGGCGTGAGCTACCCGATAGGGCTGATAATCAGCGTAGCCGGTGAACGGCTGGAAAAGGATATGGAATCTGTCATGGAACGACGCATGCACCTCTATGGCAACTATATAGAGGGCTTCTATCATATGAACCAGCGGGACGACGTGTGGATGAGGATCAGTAAAGAGGCCTATGGCAAAGGGCTCAGCTCCTTCGAAGAAATCGGCAAGATTTTAATGTTTTTCTACACTTCAGAGCTGGATGTCATCGAAAAGATCGCCATTTCCTTCATTACTGATGAAAAGAAAATTGCAGAGATGCTGCCGTCCGTACGCGAAATCTACAAAGACAGGGATGCCAGGGCCAGGGGACTGAAAGAGGAAGACGTTGAAGAATTTTATAGCTGCTCCCTCTGCCAGAGCTTCGCACCCACACACATCTGCATCGTCAGCCCGGAGCGTATAGCCAACTGCGGTGCCATCAGTTGGTTCGATGGCAAGGCAGCCTATAATCTGGATCCTGAAGGCCCCGTGCAAAAGGTCGTCAAAGGAGAATGCCTAGATCCGGTACGCGTAGAGTATTCAGGCTGCAACGAACTTGCCGCTGAGAAATCCATGGGCAGCTATACCCGGGTCTATCTGCACAGCGCCTTCGGCTTTCCTCATACTTCCTGCGGATGTTTCCAAGCTATATGTTTTTATATCCCGGAAGCGGATGCCTTCGGTATAGTGAACCGCGACTTCCCCGGAGAAACAGTCGTAGGAACTTCGTTTTCCACCATGGCCGGCGAAGCCAGCGGAGGGCAGCAGATCGAGGGTTATCTGGGACTGGCGCTGGAATACCTGAGATCGCCCAAATTCCTGCAAGCGGACGGAGGCTGGCGCCGTGTCGTATGGATGCCGCAGGCGATAAAGGAGATGTATCGTGAAGCCTGTCCCACGGAGCTGTTCGAAAAAATCGCCAGCGAGAATAATGCTAAAAACATTGATGAGCTCATAGAGTTCCTCAACCGGGTAGGACACCCTTGGATCAAGGGTGATGTAGAACTTCCGACATAAACATAAGCCCTCAGAAAAGCGTTTTACCTGGCATGAAACGGGAAAAACCCGCAGATGCCTGCCCGGATGCATTTAAACACCAAATATGGTATACTATCTACGAAATTGCAAGGCCTAGTATGTATTGATTCAGCAAACACTATATATTGTGGTACTAACTGTAAGAGCTTTTTGCTGGGAAGTGCCGGACCGAGGAAATCCAACCGACAGAAGAAACCATGACTCCAGAGCAAATCAACAATTCCAATAACGGCGATTATACTGCAGAGAATATACGCGTCCTAGACGGACTGGAAGCAGTCCGTCTGCGGCCGGGCATGTATATCGGTGATACCGGCAAAGACGGCCTGCATCACCTGGTATACGAGATCGTCTATAACAGTATCGACGAGGCGATGGCCGGTTTCTGCGACCACATCGAGGTAACCATACATCCGGACAATTCAGTAACCGTATCCGATAACGGGCGCGGCATCCCGGTTGATATTCACCCCGAAAAGGGGGTCTCCGCCCTTGAGCTGGTGATGACCACCTTGCACGCGGGCGGCAAGTTTGGCGACGGAGCTTACAGTGTCTCCAGCGGCCTGCATGGCGTTGGCGCCTCGGTAGTCAATGCCCTCTCAACCTGGATGAAGGCTGAAATACGCCGCAACGGTAAATTATGGCACCAGGAATATCAAAAGGGGGAGCGCCTGGGCGAAGTAAAAGCGGCAGGCAAGACTGATGACAACGGCACCACAATTATCTTCATGGCCGATCCTGAGATTTTCGGGGAGATTGTCTACGATTTCAACGTCCTTTGCGAGAGGCTGCGGGAGCTGGCCTTCCTCAATAAAGGCGTGTCATTAAGTGTCAGAGATGAGAGGAACGACAATGAGGTGTCCTTCTTCTTTGAAGGCGGCATTGCCAGCCTGGTACGTCGCATCAATAAAAACCGCCAGGTACTGGATAAATCGATCTACATAGCAGGGAGCGTCAACAGTACCGCCGTTGAGATAGCTATTCAATATAACGACGGCTATTCTGAAAACGTGACTGCATTCGCCAATTGCGTTAACACCAGGGAAGGCGGCACACACATGACCGGTTTCCGCGCCGCCCTGACAAGGGTGCTTAACGACTACGCCCGCAAGAACAAGTTTCTCAAAGATAACGACCCCAATCTATCAGGGGAAGACATCCGAGACGGGCTGACGGCTGTTGTCAGCGTCAAGGTAGCTCAACCGCAGTTCGAGGGACAGACCAAAGGCAAGCTGGGTAACCCAGAAGTCAAAGGCCAGGTGGAATCGATAGCCAGTGACGGTCTGACCGAATACCTGGAAAAGCATCCCGAAGAAGGCAAATCCATAATCGATAAATGCCTGCTGGCAGCCAAAGCCAGGGAGGCTGCCCGCAAAGCCCGCGACCTGATACTTAAAAAGACTGGCCTCGAATTCGGTACCCTGCCAGGAAAACTGGCTGACTGCTCCAGCAACAACCCTAAAGACTGCGAGCTATACCTGGTAGAGGGCGATTCAGCAGGCGGTTCGGCCAAGCAGGGACGCGACCGCAATTTCCAGGCCATACTACCCCTGCGCGGCAAGATACTCAACGTTGAAAAAGCCGCCAAAGACAAGATCTTTGACCACGAAGAAATACGGGCGTTGATTACTGCGCTGGGTACGGGCATCAGCGAAGCCTACGATTATTCCAAACTGCGCTACCACCAGATTATTATTATGACGGATGCCGACGTTGACGGCGCCCATATCCGCACCCTGCTGCTTACCTTTTTCTACCGTAATATGTCTGATCTGATTCAGAACGGCCACCTCTTTATCGCTCAGCCACCGCTGTATCGCCTGCAGGCCGGTAAAAAGCAAAACTGGGTCTATTCAGATGCAGAAAAGGATGCTGAACTGGCCAAACTTAAAGGCAGCAAGGTCGATGTCCAGCGCTACAAAGGTCTGGGGGAAATGAGCCCCGAGCAGTTGTGGGAAACAACCATGAACCCGGCAACGCGGACACTCTTAAAGGTGCAGGTAGAAGATGCCATCAAAGCCGATGAGATATTCCACATGCTGATGGGAAGTGAGGTTCCTCCCCGCAAGTCTTTCATACAGGCTCATGCCCGCAGTGTGAAGAACCTGGATATCTGATTCTTTAACTTTCCAACGTTATATCATAATTGGCCACGGTGCTGCGGCGAAATCCAAGGTTCTCTACGGATTTACGAAGTTTCTCATTTTTTTCAGGGAATATGGCACGCACGGTGTTTATACCTTCTGCACTGCAAGTATCCAGTACCTCATCAACCATCCGCCTGCCGATACCCCTGTTACGGAATTCATCAGCAACATCAATAGCATATATCACGCAGAACTCATTAAACGGCATACCCATATACATGAGGTGGGCAAGTATAAAACCGGCAAACTTCTTTTCAACCTCCGCAATAAAGCTAAAATCAAGAGGGCCTCCTGGATCAAGCGCCGCCATATCTTTATAAGTAATCTGGCTTTTACCCCCACTGATTTTCCTGTCTAAATCGATGACTGAATCAATATCAGCCCTGGTCATTCGCCGAACTACAACCTCTGTCCTGCTAAGCATACTCATTTCAACCTCCATTTAAAATAAAAATCCTCCCTTTGCCCTGTGTACGCAACCCCAGTGTTTTTCCGTCACCTCCGCCATTCTGCGAGACATCCAGTTGTTTATCCTATACTATCCTTATACTACGATAGGTTTGCTCATTTCAAAAATAGTTACTTGCTTTTATATAAACTATATTCTGCGATATAGTTTTCCACATTATCGGGTATCAGGTAACGGACTGACTTCCCCGCCACCAGACGTTCCCTGACGTCCGTCGAGCTGATGCCTACAGGGGTACCCTCAAATTCAATCAGGCGTTTTGAAAGGCCGGGCATGGATTCCTCCAGATCTGTAATATCCGGCCGGGATGCACCTGGCCTGGGAAATGTCACCAGGGTCGCCATCGTTGATATACGGTAAGGAGCTTTCCATTGCGGCATGGTCTTCAACCCATCCCACCCTATCAGCAAGAACAGACTTGTATCACTGCCCAGATCCCTGCTCAGCTGCTCAAGCGTATCGACTGTGTAAGACCAGCCCGGATGTTCTATTTCAATAATCGAGATCCCAAAGAAAGGGTTTGACCGTATGGCTAATCTGACCATCTCCACCCTGTGTTCAGCCTCAGTTATACTTTGGTCAGCTTTCATCCAGGGTTCCCCAGCCGGTATAAACAGTACCTTATCCAGATTTAGGGCCTCGCGTACCTCCTCAGCAGAGATAAGATGCCCGATATGGATCGGATCGAATGTCCCTCCCATTATGCCGATTTTCATATCAGTCACCTTTATCAACCGGTTTCGGCCTGTAAACAACCTCGTGCTTGCTTTCCCCGGCTGTTTGTAATTTCCGTTCAGTTACTAAATTGTGCACACCACAGATGAGATCTTTTAAACCTTTCTTCTCTTTGGCGGAGATAAAGTATACATCATATTCCATATTCTGCATTGCCCAGCGGATTTCTTCAAGCGCAATTTCATTTTCAATCATGTCTATTTTATTAATGACGACGACAGCCTTTTTTTCTGTAATTGCAGTGTTAAATAGAGCAACTTCCCTGCGCAGCTGCAGCAGATCCTTTTTTACATCCTGTGAGAATGCTTCCAGCAGGTAAATCATCACTTCAGCCCTGCTGGCCTGATGCAGGTACTTATTGCCTGGTCCTTTTCCCTCATGCGACCCTGCTGTCATCGACGGAATTTCTGCCCATGTATATTTCTTCACTCCATCGTCAACAACTCCCAGAACCGGTTCTGTGGTAGTAAACGGGTATTCGGCAATTTTCGGCCTAGCCGCTGATACAGCAGCCAGCAAGGACGATTTGCCGATATTGGAAAATCCGATGATACCTACGTCTATGGGAAGTATTATCTTTAGCAGGACCTTATACTCTTCACCTGTTTCACCCGGCTGGAAAGTTTCCGGCGCTTTACGGGTTGCAGTAGCGAAGTGCACATTTCCCTTTCCTCCCTTTCCTCCCTTGGCTGCCAGCATTTTCTTGCCATCCTTTTGCAAATCCAGCACTAACATATCTTTATCGGGCTCCTTTACATAAATGGCAGTACCAACCGGCACTTTAATCACCAGTGCTTCAGCATTAAACCCATGCTTTTTATTTCTCCCTCCCACTCCACCGTTTCTTGCCTTATAAACTAGCTTATGCTTAAAGATGCTCAAGTCTTCTATATTACCATCAGCCTGAAAATACACATCACCTCCTCTTCCTCCATCGCCTCCATCAGGGCCACCAAAAGGTAAGAATTTTTCACGCCTGAAACTTGCCAACCCGCTGCCTCCACTGCCGGCTTTTATAGTTATTTCTACATTATCAACAAACATAGTTTTTAATAAATAAAATAAATATCTACCTACTGTTGAATTATATCATCATCCACATTATAAGCCGGTTAATGTTGTGGAAGACAGCTATGCATACTGCGAGAGTAGACCGAAGCTGGAGTAGATGTTCAAAAGGTATAAAAATTATCAACAATCGGCGGTGATTTTTCCACAAAAGTTAAAGAAACTTTAATGAGGCTTGTCAGACTTCAACATGGTGCGGATATCTTCGATGGATTTGCTGAGTTGGGAGTCCGCACTAATTTGAGTTGATATTTTTTCGCAACCATGTATGACCGTTGAGTGATCTCTGTTGCCTAAGATCTGGCCAATTTCAGCGAGATTGCAGTGGTTTTGCTGGCGGAGCAGGTACATAACAATATGGCGTGCGCGTGCTGTCTTCAAATCCCTCTTTTTACCGGTAATATCTTCCGGCGAGATGGCGTAATAGTCAGCTACTGCATGTATCACTGATTGAGCAGGATAATGGCCGTAGCTCTCCCTGGAAACGGATATCATATCGGCGAGAAGCTGCCTGGCAGCATTTATGTCTATGTCATTACCTTCCAGCCTTGCGTAGGTGGTCAAACGTATTAATGCACCTTCCAGCTCCCGGACGCTATGATGAAAGTGGGTTGCCAAAAACTCATAAATTGAGGGGTCGAAATACGCCGACAGTGCAGTTGAGCGAAGTTCGAGGATAGCCAGCCGGGTTTTATGATCCGGAGGGTAAATATCTGCCACCAGTCCACCCTCCAGTCTGGAACGTAAACGCGCGTTGAATGACACAATATCGCGGGGTGGGCGGTCGCATGTTATGACAACCTGTTTGTTATCAGCCAGGAAGTCATTCAGAATATGGAAAATGCATTCCTGGGTCTGCGTTTTGCAGCTAAGAAACTGGATATCATCCAGCAGGAGAACATCTGCATTGCTGAATTTATATCTGAATTCCTCCGCAATTTTGTTGCGTATCGACACGATAAATTCGTTGGTAAATTGTTCGGCACTCATGTACACCGCCGATAAATCCAGCAGCCTGACAGCATGACCGATAGCATGTAACAGGTGTGTTTTCCCGGTTCCGGTGCCGCCGTAAATATAAAATGGATTAAAAACAGATCCAGGATTGGCGGCTATCTCTATGGCAGCGGTATATGGGAGGCGGCTGCAATCCCCCGATACAAAGGTATTGAATGTCAACTTCGGATTGAAAGCGAAGGTTTTGCTGGCAGCAGGTTCTAGAACTTTCAGACTGGTGCCGCCGTCCGGCATTAGACCGGCTTTGATTTTGCCGGCCTGATCAAGGGCCTGAACCTGAAAACTTACCTCAACTTTTTGTCCGATTAAAGTCGAAACAACCTGACATACCACTGGATGGAGCCTGCTCTTCAGCCATTCAGCAATAAATACCGTAGGAACTGCGACTGCAAATATCCCGTCGTTATAATACAGCCCCCTGGTATCTTTCAACCAGGTATCATAATTTACTTTACTAACTTGAAGTTGAAGCTCACCAAGAGCTGCCCGCCATATCTTATCAGCTTGCATCTGTAATATAAATTCCGTACGATATTTTTTACCGGGAACCTAAAAAAGGCGCAAAAACTCCCCTATCGAGAGATAAGCAAACGTATTTAATAATTTAGATAAAAATTATATTGGACGTGTTTGCCGAGTTTCGCCGATGTACCCCTCCCGAAGACAGTTTATAGCTTACCACGCCCGTCTTCTATGATGTCAATGGTTATTTTGACATAATGGTAAAAATTATCTAAATTTTATGGGTGCATACGGTAAAAGCTGTATTTATGGGATCGCCAGCCTTCGCTTTACCGGCCTTACATTCGCTTATGTCAAGCCAATATGACATAACTGCGGTGTATAGCCAGCCTGACAAGAGGACAGGCCGGGGTCAGCAGGTTGTATCATGCCCGGTAAAACAGTATGCCGTATCTCAAGGCCTTCGTGTTATTCAGCCAGAGACTTTTAAGGACCCGCAGGAAATATCTGCACTGGTCGAACTGCAACCGGATATAATTGTTGTGGCGGCCTACGGGCAAATACTGCCGGATGCAGTGCTGAACATTCCCCAATATAAATGTATTAATATTCATCCATCGCTTCTGCCGCAATACCGGGGGCCTTCGCCGATAGCGGCGGCAATCCTTAACGGGGATACAGTAACCGGTGTTACCATTATGTTAATTGAAAAAAAGGTTGACGCCGGCCCCATACTTGCTCAAAAGGAGATATCGGTGGCGGAAGATACCACGGCAGACCGGCTTTCTGAAATACTGGCAAAAACGGGCGCCGAACTACTGATAGAGACTATGTCGGCGTGGGTAGGTGGGACAATCCGACCGCAGCCGCAAGACGAATCACGCGCGAGCTATACCAGAATGGAGACCAAGGAGGATGGAAGGATTGACTGGAACGTGCCGGCAGTACAAATATGGCGCAAAGTCAGGGCCTATCATCCCTGGCCGGGATGTTTTACAGTTTGGAAAAATACACGGCTGAAAATAATAGAAGCAGTGCCCCTGCAGGCAGCCGGCGGCGGCAAAGAGGGCGATGTTATAGCATTGCCAAAGGGCAGCGCAGCCCGCGTGGGTGTGCGTACAGCAAAGGGAATGTTGGGATTAATTACCGTTCAACCGGCTGGGAAAAAGGAAATGGACGTGACTGATTTCATGGCGGGGCACCGCGATTTCGTCGGCGGCTCTTTGACTTAGCAGCCAAGGCGAAATAAACTTAATCATTAGAATTTATCCCCAGGAGTAAGAGAATGTTGCTTTACCTGATTTTCATGATACCTCCCCTGATATTCATGATATATGCCCAGATAAAAGTGAACTCGACTTATAAAAAGTATTCCAAAGTATATAACCAGAGGGGAATAACAGGCGCCCAGGCTGCATTGCAGGTATTAAGGAGCAATGGGCTTGGCAACGTGCCGGTAGAAGTCGTTAAAGGCAAGCTGACCGACCACTATGACCCTACCCAAAAAGTCCTCCGGCTGTCGGCGGATGTTGCAAATACTACTTCTGTAGCTGCCATCGGCATAGCCTTGCATGAAGTAGGGCATGCTATTCAGCACAAGACCAAATACTGGTTCATGGGAATACGCTCGGCTCTGGTTCCTGCCGCCAATATCGGCAGCAATTTCGGTTGGATACTGGTGATCGGCGGCCTTCTGCTGATGGCGCTTTCGCAGGCCCTCGCTGAATTTGGGATGTGGGTAGCAGTGGCTGGAGTAGTGCTTTTCGGGGCTGCCGTGTTATTTACGCTGGTGACGCTTCCCGTAGAGTTCGATGCCAGCAATCGGGCCAGACAGGTGATTAAAAGCACGGGTTTACTGGTGGGGCAGGAATATGAAGGAGCCAGCGCTGTGCTGTCGGCGGCGGCGCTGACATATGTAGCTGCCATGCTGCAGGCGGTTGCCCAGTTGCTCTACTTTTTACTGATGATATTTGGCATGAGGAGAAACTAGAAATACCTGGTGATGAGAAATTGATATATGGGGCCGCCGGCCAAGGTGCCGCGAGGCCCCTGATTTCTTATAATGGATAGAAATTAACTTCAAAGCAAAAGGTATATGTATAAAGGAATAACATATGAATAGACCAGGAAATGAATTCGGCAGAGCAGATCTGGGCCGGTTTTCAACGTTCCGTAAAATCATACAGAGATTGCGGGGTCCCGGCGGCTGCCCATGGGACAGGAGGCAGACCCACGCTTCGTTAAAACCATACCTGGTGGAAGAGAGCTATGAAGTACTGGAAACGCTGGAAGACCAGAATCTGCCGGCGCTCTGCGAAGAGTTAGGCGACCTTTGGCTGCAGATTATGCTTCATTCCCAGATTGCCGAGGAGGCGGGGGAGTTCACTCTGGAAGATGTGCTGCGTGGCATTAATTCCAAGCTAATACACCGGCATCCCCATGTATTTGGCAACAGGAGAGTCAAAGATGCTGCAGAGGTTTCGGCTAACTGGCAGGAACTTAAGGGAGAAGAAAAAGAAGGTAGCCATTCCCTTTTGTCCGGCGTCCCGCGTGGGATGCCCGCTCTCGCATACAGCCAGTCCATACAGCGGAGAGCAGCTTCGGTAGGGTTCGACTGGGAGAAGGTGGACGATATTCTGAAAAAGTTGGTAGAGGAGGTGGACGAACTGAAAAATGCCCTCAGTCGTGAGGAGAAAGAGAGGGAGTTCGGGGACATCCTGTTTACGCTCGTTAATTTGGGGCGGCGCATGGATATGGATGTCGAATCTGCACTCAGGCAGGCTAACAGAAGATTTACTGAGCGCTTCAAATATATTGAAGAAGAATGCCGCAGGAAGGGCGTAGATTTAAAGACACTTACGCTAGTCGAGATGGACAGGTTGTGGGATGAGGCGAAAGAGACTGAAAGTGGCGGTGGAAGAAAAGGGCTGCCGGGTAATCATTCTTGTGCCCAATGATATTCTCTGGTGAGATCGACTTTAGGTATATCGGTGGTCGGGGAGAGAGGATTCGAACCTCCGACCTCAGCGTCCCGAACGCTGCGCGCTAACCAACTGCGCTACTCCCCGCACGAAGTAAATATTATAATCGGCTTTAACTTTTCCGGCAACAATTGTAAACTAATCTACTATGAAATTTTGCGTGGTCATAATGGATGGTGCCTCGGGTTGGCCACTGCCCGAAAGGGACAACCTGACCTGCCTTGAGTTGGCGATTACCCCGAACCTAGATACCATGGCCAGAGAAGGATATTTGGGCATGGCGCTGACAGTGCCGCCTGGCATGGAGCCCAGCAGCGCCTGTGCCTGTATGTCGGTGCTGGGATATGACCCGGTAAAGTACTACAGGGGGAGAAGTGGTATCGAAGCACGCAGCATGGGAGTGCCCGTAGAAGAAGGAGAAGTTACATTTCGTTGCAATCTGGTGACTGTGCTGGAAGGAAGGATGGTGAGCTACAGCGCCGGGCAGATATCAACCGATGAAGCCCGTGCAATAATAAGGACCGTCGATGAGAAGATGGGCACAGAGGAGATTAGCTTTTTCCCGGGCGTGAACTACAGGCATATCTGCAAAATTAAGGGGAGAGAAGATACGCTCAAAGCTGTCTGCACCCCGCCTCACGATATCACGGGCAGGCCGGTAGTGGATTTCCTGCCGAAAGGGGAGGGCAGCGCTCTTTTACGTGAGCTGATGAAAAGGTCGGAAGGTATAGTGTCGGGGCATCCTGTCAATGCCAGGAGGAAGACCGGTGGTAAGCTCCCGGCGACGAACATCTGGCTATTCTGGGGCAGCGGACGGATACCGGATATGCCACCGTTTGAAACCGAGTATGGTTTGAGCACGGCGATGACCTCGTCGGTCGACCTGCTGCGGGGACTCGCTGATATGGCCGGTATGGAGAATCTCAATATTCCAGGTGTGACTGATGGGCTGGATAATGATTACGCCGCACAGGCGGAAGGAGCGCTGCAGGCTTTGCAGCAAAAGGACCTGGTAGTAATACATATAGAAGCACCCGATGAGATGGGGCACAGGGGAGCGATACAGGATAAGATAGCAGCAATCGAAAATATCGACAGGGAAGTGATCCGCAGGCTGCTGGAGTGGGAAGGGGATGATTTGAAGGTGCTGGTGATGCCCGACCACCCGACACCCATTAAGCTGAAAACGCACTGTGCTGAGCCAGTGCCGTTCCTCGTATGGAGAAGCGGCGTCAAAGGCAAGGGGGGTAAGAGGTTTACCGAGCAGGAAGCAAGCAGGACCGGACTTTCTGTCGAGCCTGGATACAGGATAATGGACCGTTTCATACGGGGCTGAATTAAATAAAGCAGGCGGCAAAATATATGACGATAATTGTACAAAAATATGGGGGCAGCTCTGTAGCAAATGCCAAGAAAATACGCAATGTGGCACGCAGAGTGGCTGAATCCTATAAAAAGGGTAACAAGGTGGTGGTAGTCGTATCTGCCATGGGGGATACGACGGACGAGCTGATAGAGATGGCTAACGAGATTAATCCCAGTCCGCAGCCACGGGAGAAGGACCTGCTACTTTCCACAGGTGAGATCGTATCCAGCACGTTGCTGGCCATGGCATTGCACGCCGCCGGTTTCCCTGCGGTGGCGCTGAGCGGTCCGCAAGCGGGAATCTCCACCGATTCAAGTTTCAGCCGCGCTCGCATAACGGGGATTGAGCCTAAACGCATCATAAAGGAACTTAAGAAAGGCAATATAGTTATTGTAGCCGGATTTCAGGGACTCACGGAGGAGGAGGATATAGCCACATTAGGAAGAGGCGGTTCAGATACAACAGCGGTGGCTCTAGCTGCCAGCCTGAAGGCAAAAATCTGTGAGATTTATACGGATGTTGAAGGAGTCTATACGGCAGATCCCAGATTAGTCCCTGAGGCACGCAAGCTTGATGAAATAGGTTATGAAGAAATGCTCGAGATGGCTACTTCGGGCGCCAGGGTAATGCACCACCGTTCAGTCGAGCTGGGCCAGCTATATAACATGCCGATCCTGGTGGCGTCCAGCATGGTAGACAGGCCTGGCACGATTGTTCATGGAGGAAAAAACATGGAAGTTCAGAATAAAGTCAGAGGCATAGCACATGATCTGGATGTGGCGAAGATCACCATCACCGGTGTCCCAGACCGTCCGGGTGTCGCCGCAGCTATTTTTCTCCCCCTGGCCAAAGCAGGCATCAGCGTGGATACCATCGTTCAAAATGCCGGCGCTAATAATATTACGGATATGACCTTTACAGTGATGAAGGACGATCTGCCTAAAGCTATGGAGATCATTAAACCGGTGGCCAAGGAGATAGACGCAAAGAAATGCCTGAGCGATTTAAATCTCGGCAAGGTATCCATAATCGGGACCGGCATGCAGAATACACCGGGTTATGCTGCCAAGATGTTTCAGACGTTGTCTAAGCAGAACATCAACATCCTGCTGATAACCACGTCAGAGATACGTATAACGTGCATAATCGACGGTGACAGGGTAATAGAGGCGGTGAAAGCCCTGCATAAGGCTTTCAAACTGGACAAACCCTGACAGCTATTGAACGGCCACTACTTCTTTGACACCGGAGATTTTCTCTTTCAAAAAGCGTTCAATACCGTGTTTAAGCGTCATGGTCGACATGGGACAGCCTGCGCAGGCACCCTTTAATTTGACGCTTACTACACCGTCTTTAACATCCACCAGTTCTACATCGCCGCCGTCAGCCTGTAAACTCGGCCTGACAATATCTAATACTTCCTGAACCTGATCTTTCATTGGTGCACCTTCTTGTTGACTAAATTTAAGCTACGTGGTAATTTAGCACCGCTTGAAAAGCGGTGTCAAATTAACGGTACGCAAGCTATTTCAGCAATGATAACAGTTACAGGGAGTATGCGAAGCGACTAAAATCACAAATGTGGCAGAGCCTGTCATGCGTAAAAAGATTTGCAACAGGGGTCGTTTTAGTATTAAAGTAGATGTTTACACGACTAGTATTTGTTGTTAACATAGCGAGAGGCCTATAGAATGGCGGAACGAGAAGAAGAAAAGACCGGTATATGGCGGTCAAGAATACAGGAAGCAATAAAACTTGCTCAGGAGAACCGCTGGCAGGAAGCTGTGGCGTCTAATCAGAGCATTATTGAAGTTTTTCCCAACGACGTTGACGCTTATAATCGCCTGGGTCGAGCCCTGATTGAGTTGGGAGAATATGATAAGGCCAGAGAAGCATACAGCAAGGCACTGGAGCTATCGCCGTCGAACAGCATAGCTAAGAAAAACCTTGACCGGCTGGCGCTGCTGAAAGGTGCCAATGCTGTAAAAAATGAGCAGAGGCGCAAGCTGCCCCCCAGCGCTTTTATACCGGATTCGGGCAAGGCCGGCGTGGTCAACCTGCTTGACATAGCGCCGCAGTCAGTGCTGGTCAAGGTGGCGCCCAGCGAGCAAGTTTTCCTTAAAATCCGTGGCCATGATATCGTGGTGGAGAACTATAAGGGTGAATACCTGGGCCTACTTGAACCTGAACATGGGCTGAGGCTGGCCAAGCTGATTCAGGGGGGCAACCAGTATATTGCTGGTATAGTCAGCCTGGATAACGATAAAGTTAAAGTGATGATACGGGAAACTTTGCAGCATCCCTTGCAGACCGGCAAGCTGTCATTCCCCATACGTGTAGCGGAGAGCTATCCTGCGCATGTTAAGGACAGCCTGTTGAGGCACAGTGCCGGCGAAGAAGAGGGATTGGAGGAATCCGAATATGCCGAGGCTGAAGAGTCAGAGGCAATGCCTGAAGGGTTTTCAATTTATGAAGGTTATACATCTCCAGATGATATACAGCACCTAGGCGGCAATTTTGGAGATGAGGAGTAAACATGGAGTTAGGACTATCGATCAAACCGATTGGCATTGAAGAGGAAATGAAGCGTTCCTATCTGGATTATGCTATGAGCGTTATTGTTTCCCGCGCCCTGCCGGATGTGCGTGACGGCCTCAAACCAGTTCACCGCCGCATACTTTATGCGATGCATGAGCTAGGGATGCGGCACAACTCTCCCTATAAAAAGAGTGCCCGTATCGTCGGTGAAGTGCTTGGTAAATACCATCCGCACGGCGATTCTTCTGTTTACCTTTCAATGGTTAGGATGGCGCAGAGCTTTTCCATGCGCTATCCCCTGGTAGACGGCCAGGGCAACTTCGGCAGTGTGGATGATGATCCTCCTGCAGCTATGCGTTACACGGAAGCACGTCTGGCCAGGATATCCGATGAAATGCTGCTGGATATCGATAAGGATACCATCGATTTCATGCCTAATTTCGATGACAGCCTCAAAGAGCCGTTGGTGCTGCCTGCAAGGCTGCCGAATCTGCTGGTAAATGGTTCTTCGGGCATAGCTGTTGGCATGGCCACCAACATACCCCCGCATAATTTAAGTGAAGTTTGCGATGCCACACACTATTTGATAGGAAATCCTGAAGCCTCGGTTGATGAATTGATGCAGTTTGTCAAGGGGCCGGATTTCCCGACTGCGGGCATAATCTGTGGCGTGGAAGGCATCAAGAATGCCTATGCGACGGGACAGGGCAAAGTTGTCCTGCGTGCCAGGATAGTTGAAGAGTCGACCAAGGGCGGCAAAATGCAGCTCGTAGTGACCGAACTCCCGTATCAGACCATCAAGTCAGAGTTGGTTAAAAAGATCGCCGAGCTAGCCAGGGACAAGCGGATAGAGGGAATCAGCGATGTCCGCGATGAATCCGATCGGCAGGGCATGCGCGTCGTTATCGGGTTGAAGAAGGATGCGCATCCAGCCAAGGTTCAGAACAACCTCTTTAAGTACACTTCGATGCAGTCTACCTTTTTCATAAACATGCTGGCGCTGGTGGATGGTATGCCGCGAGTGATCAACCTGAAAGAGTCGCTGCAATGTTACGTGACTTTCCGTACGGAAGTTATCACCCGCAGGACCAAGTTTGACCTCCAGAAGGCCAAGGAAAGAGCGCACATTTTGGAGGGCTTCAAGATAGCGCTGGATCACCTGGACGCAGTAATAAAGACTATTAGGGAATCGGAAACCGCTGAGGCTGCCCGCTCTAACCTGATGTCCGGTTTTTCCCTTAGCCAGTTGCAGGCACAGGCCATTCTCGAGATGCAGCTGCGCAGGCTGGCCAACCTCGAACGTAAAAAGATACTGGATGAGTATAAAGACGTCCTGAAGACCATCGACTATCTAGAAGACCTGCTGGCCAACCCGGAGAAAATATTAGAGCTTATTCAGCTGGATTTACTCGAGCTTAAGAACAGGTATGGCGATAACCGCCGTTCGGTGATCGAATCCGAGGAGGTAGGGCAATTTCAGGTACAGGATCTCATTCCGCATATGGATGTCATCGTTACGCTGAGTGAGCAGGGCTATATTAAAAGGATACCGGCTGATGTATTTCGCAAACAGCTGCGCGGCGGTAGGGGTGTTAAGGGCATGGGAACACGAGATACAGATGACGTCATGAGCTCCATGGCAGCTGATACGCATGATAACCTGCTGTTTTTTACCAGCAGGGGGCGCGTTTTCAAGTTGAAATGCCACGAGATACCGCAGGACAGCTCCAGAACCACCAAGGGCATCAATATTGTTAATCTGATACCCATAGAAGCCAAGGAGCGCGTAACTGCCATGTTTGTGCCGGAGAGGACCGACCCGGGGCTTTTTATGCTGCTAGCGACGGCCAAGGGCATCGTTAAGAAGACCAGTCTGGACAATTTTAAGGATGTCAGAAGGAGCGGGCTGATAGCCATGAAGCTCAAACCGGATGAGGATCTGATAGGTGTGGATGTTGTCAGCGATGCGGATAAGGTGATGCTGGTCAGCCGCAATGGGCAGGCTGTTAAGTTTGCAGTGGGGCCGCTGCGCAATGCCTCCCGTACCAGTGGTGGCGTACGTGGGATTAACCTGAACAAGGGCGATGTTGTTGTCAGCATGGGAACGGTACGGCCGAATGCCGATCTGATTACCGTTACTGAGAAGGGGTATGGTAAACGGACCAAGGTAGATAAATTCCCGCTGCACGGCCGTGGTGGGAAAGGCGTGATGGCGCATCGTGTGACGGAAAAGACGGGGAAAGTAATAGCTGCTAAATTTGTACCGCTGGACCATGAGCTGTTTATCACCACCGCCAACGGTGTACAGCTCAGGATTAATGTGAATGTTGAAAAAGAGACCAAGATAGAAGCGGGAGGAAAAAGGAGGAGGGAAGGAGTGCCCGTCAAAGGCAGGATCACGCAGGGCGTGATGCTCTCCAGGCTGGATGAAGGGGACAGGGTGGTCTCCATCGCTCTGGTCGAGATGGAGAGCCTTGAGGAACAGGCTGCCAAGGAGACAAGGGCTGTTACCAAGGTACCTCCCAAGCCGATGATACCCGGCGGGCAGCAGGAATTGCCCTTCGCGTCATAGATTTTCAATGTGTGGGCCGTGCGGCCCGCACATCAAGAGAGAAATTTATTCAGGCGGAAAGGCTGGCAGGATTATCAGGGGCGGGCCTATTTACCGAACTGGGACTGTCAAGGAGATATTGCTATGAAACTGATCTTTATACATGGCTCCGGCGCCTGCGGCGATGTGTGGTACTATCAAAAACAGCAGTTCATAGAGGCAGAGGCTATTGATCTGCCGGGGCATCCCAGGGGCGGATTATGCTACAGCGTTGAGGAGTACGCGGACTGGCTGCATGCCTATATTAAGCAAAAGAAATATCAGGATGCCGTTCTGGCCGGCCATTCGTTGGGTGGAGGCATAGCATTGATGCATGCCTATAAATATCAACAGGATTTGCGTGGCATCATACTTGTTGGCTCGGGGGCCAGATTAAGGGTACTACCATTGATCCTGGAGGCCATAAAAGCCAAGCTTGATGATAGAGAAGGATGGATGAGAGAGCTGGTGGCTCCTTTCTACGGTACCGTCAACAGAAAGGCGCTTGATATCATATTGCCCAGGCTGGCAGAGATCGGCCCAGCTGTGCAGCTCAATGATTTCTATTGCTGCGATAAATTCGATATCATGGATAATGCAGGTCTGATAAACATTCCTGCACTGGCAATTGTGGGTGATCAGGACAACATGACGCCCCCTAAATATTCACAGTATCTGGTTAAAAACATGCAGAACTGCAGGATGACAGTTGTCGAAGGAGGCAGCCACTTGGCTTTTTTAGAGAAGCCCGATCAGGTCAACCAGGCCATAGCAGGGTTTATTAAAGAGCTGGGTGGATAAGGTAAACGCATGATGATGAAAGGGTCCCTGCGTGTAGCACGTATAGCAGGCATCGATATTGGGATCCATTATACGTGGATACTGATCTTTATGCTGATAACATGGTCGCTAGCGGCAGGGTATTTCCCGGTAGACTATCCAGGCTGGGCCGAGTGGCTTTACTGGCTGACTGCGGCCGTGGCATCTCTGCTGCTGTTCGTTTCAGTACTGATCCATGAGCTGGCGCATTCGCTGGTGGCCCGGTCGCGTGGCCTGCCGGTGAAGAGCATTAACCTGTTCCTGTTGGGCGGCGTAAGCAATCTTGAGACCGAACCTGAGAAGCCGGGGGTAGAGTTTGCCGTTGCCATCGTCGGGCCGCTGGCCAGCATAGCCATTGCTGGTGTCTTCTGGGCTGTGGAATATTTTAAACTGGCACCGTTTGAGTCTGCAGAGGCAATTGCAAGGTACCTAGTAGTGGTCAACGTACTGCTGGCTGCTTTTAATATACTGCCGGGCTTTCCTCTGGACGGCGGCAGGGTGTTGCGCGCCATTATCTGGGGAGCTACTAATAACCTGAAAAAAGCCACCAATATTGCCACTATAACCGGCCAAGTATTCGGATGGATAATGATTGCCGCGGGAGTCTTTATGGCACTGGTGGTCGACCTGATTAGCGGCATATGGTTCGTATTTATTGGATGGTTTCTCAACAGCTCGGCTGAGGCTTCGCGGCGAGAGCTGGAGTTGCGTTCACTGTGGTTGAATGTAAGGGTAGCCAGCGTGATGAACGACAGGCCGGAGAGTATTGGTCCCGGTGAAGCTGTGGATAAACTGGTGAATGAGATATACCTGAGGCGCGGGCTGAGATATGCTCCCGTAGCTGAGGAAGGCCGCCTGCTGGGCATAGTAACCCTGGCTGATATTAAAAAAATTCCCATGGGGGAATGGAAGAATACTCCTGTATCCAGCATCATGACGCGCCAGCCGCTGAAGGTGGTCAGCCCGAGTGATGACATGAGGACGGCGGTGCAGCTAATGGCGGAAAACGGCCTTGATCAGATCCCGGTCGTTGCCAATGACAGGATCGTAGGCATGCTGGGACGCGCCGATATCATCCGTTATGTGCAGGTACATCACGAGTTGGGACGGCGCTAGCGGCCGGGGGTATTTGGACTACTTTATTTCGGGTTTGCGTATGGTCAGCACCGGGCAGCAGGCCTGCCTTACGATCTGCTCGGTGGTGGAGCCCGAGATGAACCTGCGCCAGCCGGACAGACCGTGCGTGGCGATCACTACCATATCTATTGATTTATCGCTGGCGTAACGCATTACTTCGCCGGCGGCATTGCCGATAAGGACCGCGGTAACTGTGTTGACACCGCTGGAAACCTTTTGTTCGACCATAGACTTGAGAGACTTGGTCGACTGTTCTTCCAGCTCCTGCTGATACGAGGCGACGTTGAAGCTGGCCGATTCCACCCCGATAGGCGCTTCTACGATCGGTACGAGGGGTACAACGTTTACTATATGCAGGGTGGCGCCGAAATGGGCGGCAAGCTCGTCCGCCACCTTGAGGGCTTCGTATGAAGGCTCGCTGAAGTCTGTTGGGCAAAGAATACTCTTAACTGGCAGCATTTTTAAATTCCTCCTCCCATATTTTGGTAGTGCTGTAACCGCAGGGCTTTCCGCACAGAGGCACCGAAAAGCATTGGTAACGCTATATATACATATATCCTGTACAATTTGTCAAGAGGGCTATATACAACTTTCCACTTCCCTGATGTATAATCGGATAAATATAGGTTTGCGTCAGAACAGAATAAGGTAAATGCAGCAGAATTTGATCTGTCCGCGTTGTAACAATACATTTTATCTGGGGCAGCGCTTTTGCGGTTTCTGCGGCCTGGCTTTTATCTACGCCTGTCCTAGGTGCGGCGCCGAAATTGACCCCGGCCACAACTACTGCGGATCATGCGGCACCAAGGTGGCATGGGCTGAAAGCAGCGAACAGCAAGGTCAGCCGACGCCATTTATTATGGCGTCCAACGGCGAAGCTGGTACCGAAAAGGCAATAGACCCTGATCCTCAGCCCCAGCAGGAACTGGTCGATCAGCCGGTTGCTCCTGTAGAAGGTCCCTCCCGCGGCAGAGCAGAAGAACATCAGGAACGCAGCTTTACGTTACTCAAGGAAGGGCATTACGGTCTGGCCATCGAAGAGTTGACCAAAGCTATACAACACGATCCCAGTAAAGCCATAGTGTATTTGCTCAGGGGAGGTGCCTATTATAAGAAGGGTAACTATGACAGGGCTCTGCCGGACCTCAGCAAGGCCATAGAGCTTGACTCAAATATCCCCGCCGCTTTTTATAACCGCGGGAACATTTATTATTATATGAAGCAGTTCGGCAGGGCTATTGCCGATTTCTCCCATGCCATAGCTATCGATAATAAGGACGCCGGCGCATATCATAACCGGGGCTGCGCCTTTATTATGAAGGGTCTATATGAAAAAGCTATCGATGACCTCAGTCGGGCCATACAGCTCGACCCTGGCGACCCCCGGGTCTTTTGCAGCAGGGGAAGAGCATATGTGGGCAATGGGCAGAGAGAAAAAGCGGCCGAGGACTTTCGCAAGGCCATCAGCCTGTCATCCGACCCAGAAGTTATTCAGAAAGCGGAAGAAGTGCTGCACGAGCTAAGCGAAGAAGATTAGGCCGTGGCATCGCTAACTGTCTATCCTTGGAGCGACGGGCGTGCGGACTAAAAATATTTAAAGCTCAAATATTATCCGCGGGACTGGAGTCTCCTGCTTCAATCAGTTGTATATCATTTTCCATCGGTTCTAGTTCCTCTATGCCGCGCTCCTTCCGGATATCATCGATCTTCTTGAGAGGACGCTCCAGCTTGTTCCTGCGAGTGGTGATAAGGTTATCGAATTCCTTCTGCGCTTCGTATATCTTTTTACCCATCTTGTCCATGCTTTCCACGTACTTTTGCCACTGGATGAGGAAGAAGCTTACCTGCTGTATGATCTGGTCGATGGCCTTCTCGGTCTTGAAGTTGCGGACAGCCTGGTTGATCAGCGCCAGCACCGCGTAAAGGGTGACCGGAGAACAGAGTACGACCTTACTCTCCAGTGCATAATCGAGCAGAGTGGGATCGTTTTCGTTAATAAACCGGTAGACCTGCTCATTGGGTATCAGCACCAGTACGTAGTCGACAGTATTTTGCTCGGGATTGATATATTCCCTGGTAGTGACCTCCTTGATGCGTTGCCGCGTGTCTTTAAGAAATTCGCTCTTATAGTCGTCACGCTCAATGTCCGTTTCGGCATCCATGTATTTCATATAATTGTCCAAAGGGAACTTGACGTCCATGTTCAACTGAAGGTTGTTGGGCATTAAAAATGTGTAGTCCGGCCTGTTGCCGGTGGTTTCACTGACGACCTGTTTACGGTAGTTGGTGCCCTCTACGAAGCCGATGCTGCGCAGAATGTCGTCTGCCATACGCTCTCCCCATTGACCCCTGACCTTACTGTTGCCGAGAGCCCTCTGAAGCTGTCCGGTTGTCTCCTGGAGCTTGGAGGCCTGCTCGGATGCCGCCTTTAGCTGCTCTGAAAGCTGCCCCATGGTGCGCTCGCGGTTTTTCTCCATCTCGCTCACCAGGCTTTCGACGGTCTTGAGGTTGTCCCTCACTTCCTTGATGGACTGGTCTATGAGCTGTTTCTTGGTATCAAGATTCTTTTCACCAAGCTGGGTGTGCTTGGACAATACCTGTTCTGACATATCCACCAGACGCTGGACGGAGGTCTGCATGGAAGTATCCGTGAAGGCTGCCATGTTCTTTTGTATCTCTCCGCCGATAGTCAGAATATCCTGCTTGTAGTATGGTTTATATATACGGCTGATTATGATTGTTGCGGCAATGCCCACAACCAGACCCCCCAGAAAGATAAGCCCGTAGATCATCAGTTCATTCATAGATTGCACCTCGTTATAATATTTTGCCCCGGCCCGGCACCGGCATCTTTACTGCCAGGGAATATAGTCTTTCCAGGAATCACCGATACCGGCTGTTTGGGCTATCATGTAAAGAGAAATCGCCAGTACGACTAGGCAAATCATTATTACAATATAGGCAAGGAGTATTGCCAGTCCCCACCAGGCCCAGGAACGCTGCACTTTCTTAAAATGCTCTATGCTTTCCCATTTCTTGTGTTGCCAGGCCCACTCGCTGCCTTTTATGCCCAGGACGATGCTCATAGCCAGGCTGGCAATCCAGCCAACATATGGTATAAGGCCGAGCAGGGCGATAAGGGCGATCCAGACATTATTGCCGATTCCCCAGATCCAAGTGAGCAGAAACCCGCCCCAGCTCCAACCTTTGATATCCTCTGGAACAGGCGACCCTTCGCCCATCCCTGGAGCACAAGGTGCTACGATGTTTGTCTGACCGGGCCAGGAGCCAGTTTTAAGCAACACTTCCAGGCAGCGGTTGCAGTAAATATGACCGCCGAGGTCGACCTTGCATTCCGGGCAGACAAATGATCCGCAATTGCAGCAGGCCCCCAGGGCTTCTATATCCGGGTGAACAGCGCATTTCATATTTTTTCACCTTCCTTTTACTAGGCGGAAGCAGTTTTAATACCAGCGGGAGTCTGTCTGGCTGATACCCCAGACCAGCAGGAGAGCGCCGCCTATCATCAGCAGCAGTAAAAGCACAGCTAATGTGATCGATAAAGCCCAACCCCAGACCGACCAGGTATGCTGCACTTTTTTGAAGTGTTCCACACTTTCCCACCGCCTGGATTGCCAGGCCCACTCGGTTCCTTTAAAGGCCAGTACCCAGGGCATTACCATCCATCCCAAGTACGGGACAAATACAAGGAACGACCACCAGACATTATTGCCGATGCCCCAGATCCACGTCAGCAACAAGCCTCCCCAGTTGAATTCCCCGAGTCCGGCAGGCACGGCAGCGCCGCTTCCCAAGCCGGAGGTATTTCCTGTTTGACCAGACACGGAAGCAGGGCCTACCGTTCCTGCTACCTTCTTCTGGATGCAGGAGTTGCAGTAAATTTTGCCGTCAAAGATAACCTTGCACTCAGGGCAAACTGCTTGGGAGCACTCTATACACTGGCCGACGGCCTGGCGGTCAGGATGGTGATAGCAATACATACAACCCTCCTTTCAATATAGCCTCCCGGTGCAAACAGCCCGGACGGTATCCCGCGTTTTAAGTAAAGTATATTTCATGTGCGCCTAACAATCTACTTCGATTTTGGGGTGTCGGCTAAACCTTTTACAGGGATACGGCGTTTTTCTTACTAGAAAAGCAAAAATTATTTAAGGCAGTAAAAAATGAGCGTGAATGTGCAACTGGCAGCTATCCTGATAGGGTTCATCGTCTTTTGCTCAATGATGCTTTTACTGGCCTGTGCATATTAACCTGCTGCATCACCACCTTTTTCACCACTCCTGTTCTCCTCCGGGAGTGGTGATTTTTTGCCCGGGCAGGGTAAGCCAGAATATACTATCAAAGTAGCAGTAATCAGCCAGAGGCCGTTGAATTTTGAAGATCGGCGTTATTTCAGATACCCACGTTAGATTTTTCTCGGATCTTCCGGCAAACTTGGTAAAAGCTCTGTCAGAGATAGATTTGGTAATCCATGCAGGCGATATAGTTACCCTTGATGTTATCAAGGGGCTGAAAACGCTAGCGCCGGTTAAAGCTGTCTGTGGTAATATGGATTATCCCGAGGTGCGTGCGGCTTTGCCGGACCAGGAGATATTTGAGGCCGAAGGCAGGAAAATAGGTATTACACATGGCAGGGGAGGTCCTTCTATCCTTGAAGTTAACGCACCCCGACTTTTTAACGGAGTTGATATAATTATATTCGGGCATACACATATTGCATTTAACAAAGTTATGGGCGGTGTGCTGGTGTTTAATCCCGGAAGCGCAAGGGATTCATATGGGATATTAGAATTGGGCAATACCATCGAGGCAAAAATAATCAGGGGTTATTTTTAAAATGAAAGAGAGCTGGCAGGATTTCGAGTTCCTCGACCACCCGGCGCTGGTCGGTTTTATATTTTGCCCGAGGCCTGACCAGTTTATTTATCCTGACACTGATCATTCTAGCTCTTTTAGTCTGCCGGTGGATGGGGGTGTCAGCATCTCGTGCCGGTTTTATCTGGGAGATAAGGGCTATCCCAATATCCTGTATTTTCACGGGAATGGCGAGCTGGCCAGCGAGTATGGGGAGGTAGGGGATCTCTATAACCGTGCCGGTGTCAATTTATTTGTGGCCGATTACCGCGGATACGGTAGTAGCGGCGGGTATCCTTCCATCAGTAGTATGATGAAAGATGCCCAGGGCGTGCTCGAAGGATTTAAAAGGATTCTCAGCGAGAGATCGATGAGAGGAGGCGTTTTCATTATGGGGCGCTCGCTCGGGAGCGGATCAGCGATTGAGTTGGCAGCCAACCACCCCCTTGATTTTCGCGGTCTGATCATCGAGAGCGGTTTTTGTGATGTTACAGACCTGATGGGCAGTATAGGCTTGTCTCCGTTTAAGGGAAAAGCGGCAGGCTCTGTGACTCCTGGCCTGGACCGCGTGCGGCGGATTAACCTGCCGGCACTGGTTATGCACGGTGAACATGATTCTATTGTGCCTCTGGACGAGGGGAAAAAAATATTCGGCAACCTTAACTCGGCCGATAAAAAAATAGTAGTAATCCCGAAGGCCGATCATAATTCGATCATGGCGGTGGGGATGGACCTTTATATGCGAGAGCTAAAGGAATTTATCCAAAGGGTCGGATAAAAAAGCCCCCTCCGTACGGAGGGGGCTTTTAAATTGCAGGCTAATCTTTTATTCGCTGGCAGGTGCTTCTTCTTCTGCTTCCTCTTTCGCCTCAGCAGCAGCTTCCTCCACCGCTCCCTCGGCCTCAGCAGCTGGCGCCTCCTCAGCCGCCTTGCGTACCTCGGAGACCTTGATAATCATCTGTTCAGGATCGGCAAGCACCGTAATTTTATCGCCGACCACAATGTCTTTAACATGCAAAGACTGGTCGGGTAGAGCGAGGCTGGAGATGTCTACCTCGATATTGTGAGGGAGGTCATCGGGCAGGGCTTCTATCTGAAGGGAGGTCATGGCATGAAGCAATGATACGTTCTTGAGCTTGGCAGCCGGGGCCTCTCCAACAAATATCAGGGGAACCTCAGCCTTGAGTTTCTCGGTCATGGTCACCTGGTAAAAATCGACATGGGTGGGTTCACCAGTCATTGGATTACGCTGGACATCGCGGATAAGTACTTTGGACGGAGATGCAACCTCAGCCATTTTGAGGGTGATCAGGTCGGTGCCTCCCGCTCTGGCCAGCAGATGTCCCAGCTTGCGTACATTAACCTGCACTGGAATAGATTGAATCCCCCGACCGTAAATATTGCATGGAATTAAACCGCCCCTGCGCAGGAACCGCACTTTCTTGCCTGTAATTTCCCTTTTCGATATTTCCAGCTCAAGTTTTCTCATCGTCTTTCTCCAGAGTTAGTAACAAAATATAAAGATTATCCTGTTTAAGCGCTAAAGTCAAATTCACTATTTTTTATTTAGCTGTTGCGCCCGGTCACGACAGGCCGGGTATATCCCCTGTAATCCGCAAAGGTTGCAGTCGTTGTGGCGACAATCCGGAGTTAAATCCGTAGAAAACATCTTTTCACGCTCTTTTTTCAGGAAGGCAGTGCTTACTCCCGAACTTATATGCTGCCAGGGAAGCAATTCATCTGGATGGCGATCACGATGCGCGTATAAAGAGGTGTCTATACCACATTCATTGAAAGCCTGCTGCCATTTATTAAAATCCAGGAACTCGCTCCAGGTATCAAGGCGGCAGCCCTTTTTCCAGGCAGTATAGACGGCAGGGCTCAACCGGCGGTCACCACGGGATAGGACTGCTTCAAGTAAGCTTGTCCTGGGATCGTGCCAGGATAAATGAACGCTGCCGCGTTTCATACGTCCCTGCAAAAGAATATGCTTCTGGTTGAGAGTTTCTATGCTGTCCTGGGCTGACCACTGGCAGGGTGTGTGGGGTTTGGGGACAAAGGATGAAACGGAAACCCGTACTCTGGGTGGCCGGCCACGGATGCCCTTTCCCAACCTGCAAATAGTGTCGACCAGGCTTGCAATGGAGGAGACGTCATCCATCGTTTCCCCGGGAAGGCCGATCATGAAGTAAAGCTTGAGGTTCATCCAGTCTTTTTCAAAGGCAGCAGAAAAGGCTTCCATCATGGCTTCCTCAGGTATCCATTTATTAATCGCCTTCCTCATGCGCTCACTGCCGGCCTCGGGAGCAAAGGTAAGGGTCGTCTTGCGGCCTGAAGGAAGGGAGTCGATCAGGTCTATGGAAGACTTATCCAATCTTAGGCTGGGTAAGGAAATCGTGATACCATCATGCTTGAACCTTTCTATAATGCTTGCGACCAGATGATTTATGGCGCTGTAATCTCCTGAACTGAGAGAAACGAGAGAGAGTGTGTTATAGCCGCTGTTTTTCAGCAGGCAGTCTGCTTCTTCGAGCACTCTGTCTTCGGATATTTCGCGTACGGGACGGTAAAGTATGCCTGCCTGGCAAAAGCGGCAACCACGGCTGCAGCCGCGCTGTATTTCCACCGCCGCCCTATCATGAACCACTTCAAGATAGGGTACCACGGGAAGCAGGGCGGGTTTAAGTTCATTGGCGATAATACGTTGAATGCTGGCGTGTGCATAGGACTGCACTGGGCTAATCGAAGTAAAAGTGCCCTTTTGGCTGTAGGCGGCTGAATAAAATTGGGGCACGTAAATGCCAGGCAAACGGCAAATCTGCCGCAGCAATTCCTGCTTGTCCTGTCTATGTTTGCCGTACGTATTAATAATGTTAGATAAAGCTTCCTCAGCCTCGCCTATGAAAAAGGCATCGATGAAGTCGGACATCGGTTCTGGGTTCATGGCGCAGCTACCACCGGCGATTACCAGTGGTCCTCCTTCATTTCGATCCCGGGCGAACACTGGAAGGCCGGCCAGATCCAGCATATTCAACACGGTGGTGTAGCTCAACTCATATCCCAGCGAAAAACCTATGATGTCGAATTGATTGAGCGGGTGGCGGGACTCCAGGCTGTAGAGCTTCAGGTTGTTTTGTCTGAGACGTTGCTCCATATCAGGCCAGGGAGAGTACACCCTTTCGGCAATCACTCCGGGCATGGCATTGAGCAATTCGTAGAGTATGGGGATTGCCATATTGGACATTCCCACTTCATAGATATCGGGGAAAGCCAGCGCTATCCTGACATTCATGGAGTCCCAGTCTTTGCATACGCAGTTCCATTCCCCGCCTGTATATCTGGCTGGTTTAGTGACTTGGTTGAAAATAGTATCAGGAATATGCATCTTGACGGACCTTTCAATTATAGCGGGCTATGGCCATACGGACAAAAAATGTCGCAAAATCTCATCCTGTAACAGCAACCATGTGCCATTATAAATTGACACCCGATGAAATTAAAGAGTATATAATAATCTAAATACTATTTACCTTCTCCTGATGGGTTGTATGGGGGACTGTCATATCGTGAGGAAAGAGCAAGAGAAAGATCGGAAAAAAGCCAGCTCAAAAGCTGAGAAGCAGCCTGCTGCAGCGAAGAAAAGGGATCGAGCCAGAGCGCTAAGGTCTGCTAAAGCCAAACCTGTCACCGTTGAAATCATGGCTTCTACGCAGCATGTAATGGAAACGCTTTCCAATATGCAGTTGGGGATCTGTATTTTCGACAAGGAAGACAGGATTATCGCTGTTAGCCGGCATTTTTCCGGGATAACGGGCTTGCAGACTGAAAGGATAACAGGAAAAAAGCTGGCTAAAAATGCTCTGTGGGGAGAAGGAGAAGAGCAGGAACAATTTGCGGAACTTTTTGCAGAAGCCAGGAGCTCAGGCAAACCGGTCGCCGGTGAACGCTGGGCTGCGGGCGCCGGGGAAGAAGGCAACAAGTACTGGAATATTACCCTGCTGCCACAGCAGGAAGATAATAAAGAATATTGTGGCATGTATCTAACGATACAGGAAATCTGCGAAAAAGGGCCAGAGGTCAGCATGGCGGAGCTGATAGGTGGCATTTTGAAAGAAGGTTTGAGGCATGATGAATTGCGGGGCTTGCTGGATAACCTGGTTGGAATAGTGAGGGACTTTTGCCGCTGCTCACAGGTAAAAATAGCTCTGATGGATAGATCCGAAGAGCACGTGGTTAGGGCGGAAACGGGGAAAGAGTTGGGTCTGTGGGATACTGGAGAGACGTTGACCCCCGATGTTATAAAGAAGCTGTTTGAGCAGACTGGGGAGGAAGCGTCGCAACATCGGAACGACCGGGGAACAATTTATCTGGAGAATATTAACCTTCTTGAAGGCAGCTTGGAGGGAGAGGTAAAAGAACTGGCGGTTAACCTGCGCAATTCATATGGATTCCGCTCTATCGCGTTCATCCCGGTCAAGGTTGACGGCAGGACCAAAGGATTCATCCAGCTGGCTAATACAAGAGCGGGAGGCATAACGTCAGAGGCATTAGAAGCTGTTGAAATTGCCGCGGACCAGCTTCACATGATACTGGAGAGGACGGAGTTAAAAGAAGATGTACGCAGACAGCGCGAGAGTCTTCTGCGGCAGATGCATGAACGCAGTGCCCACCTAGAGGCCATGAGCGGCAGGCTAAAACAGGAGGTCTTTGAACGCAAGAAGAGTCAGGATGAAATGCGGGAGCAAAGGGATCTCGCCGTGACGCTCAATGGTATTGTCAATTTAAATGAAGCCCTACAGCTTTGCCTTGAATCTGCCATACGTGTTGCAGGCGCAGATTCTGGCGGTATTTATCTTGTCGACCGTCAGA
>JAFGHL010000072.1 GCA_016930155.1 Dehalococcoidia bacterium
CGTGGTAGCCGATGCATCGGTTGCAGACTTATCATATTTAATGGCGATTATCTCATCTGCGTTGAATCCGTTGCCGTCAATTCGCACATCCCTGCTGCCGATGACGGTACTGGGGGTAAGTTGAATACTGGATGTGACCTCAAATTCCAGGTCGGGCACAATACCGATGGGTGTAAAGCTGCTGCCGTAAACGCCCAGTATATGCCGTCCCTTTACGGAGGGCGGCACGGTGATGACGTAGCTGAATGTGCCGTTGGGCTGAGCCACCACGTTGGTATCAAGTATGGGGCCGTCCCACGTGAATGTCAGGCCGTCTTCTCCGGGTCTGAAACCGACACCGGTAATGGTTACCTTGGTTCCGACCGGGCCTGATGAGGGTGTCGATTTACAGAAAGGAGATACCGTGAATACCAGGTCAGGAACTTCGCCCGGGCCTGTGGAGGCGCTGGTAGCGCTTATAAGGTATTCGCCCTTCGGCGCAGTGGGCACCTCGAACTGGGAACTCCATGATCCTGTTTTATCAGCCTTGATGGGCGATTTAGATAGTGGATTTCCGTCCCAGGTGAATTTGATATCGCCCTCGTTGGGCGCAAAGCCGTAGCCGAAAACATAGATACGGGTGTTAATCTTGCCCCAGGGTGGCTCACAGATAATGCTTGGCCGTACGGAAAAATTAGAGGTTGCCGTGATATTTGACCAGTTGCTATCATCAGTTACCTTGACTGCATGGATGCCTTTGGATGAGGCAGGAACATCAAACTTATGATTGATCTCTCCCGATTTGGATATGGGAACATTCTGTACAAGTTTTTTATCATCCCAGTAAATCGTCGCCACTTTGCCGATAAACCCCTCACCGGTTATAGTTATGCTGGCGCCTATCTTACCCGAGTCAGGATTCAGCATGACAGATGTGGCATAGGCATGGGAAGGCATCATTAATATGCCGAGCAGCATAACGGAGAGTAATGCTGAGATGGCCAATAGAAACCTGGGTAGAACAATAACCTTGCTGTTGCGATACATCAATTTAATCATGTTATCCATACCCTGAAAATACTTACAAATCAAGTGTAAGCTTATAATAAAAAGGTTGATAAATCAATTATATAAATGTAATGGCCACTGGTTTGACACTGCGTATACTATGTTGATAGACTTTACAGCAGTTTCAGCCTCGTCTCGCTGCTTTTTGTGCGTGTCCATGGCCCCGTGGTGTAGCGGTCTAACATGCCACCCTGTCACGGTGGAGATCGTGGGTTCGAATCCCATCGGGGTCGTATCTAATTCCTTTATAGCTTGACACCCAACTGCTTTTTCTATAGCATTGCCGTCATCCGAAAAGCTCCGTATAATCGATTATGAGGGCATTATGATCGATACAGCGACAGTTGCAGTGCTGGCAACAGGGGCCTTTTTTCTGGGAGCCTGTCCTTTTTCACTGTGGATCGGCAGGTTGAAACTGCGAAAGGACATAAGGAAATTCGGGGACGGTAACCCCGGCGCAGCCAACGTTTTCAAAGCAGGGGGAAAGGCCTGGGGTGTTATTGCACTGGTAGCGGACATTCTCAAAGGCTTGCCCTTTATCCTTATAGCTCTATTCGTATTTGACTATTCTCAGCCGGTCGGCTACATCATCGCTGTTTGCGCGGTTCTCGGTCACGCGTTCTCCCCCTTCCTCGGATTTCATGGCGGAAAGGCGCTGGCGGTATTCGCCGGGACACTGGTTGCCCTGAGTCAGTGGGATGTCATAATGTGCCTGGCTATACTGTTCTTTATCGGATTTCTCTTTATCAGTAACGACGCATGGACGGTCATGTGCGGGCTGGCCGGAACACTGGTGTACCTGTCGCTGACAGGGGCGGATACCTGGAAAATAGCCTTTATGGCCTGCATCACTGCCATTCTTCTTATCAAGCACTTGCAGGGATTGAAAACCTCACCCGGCACTTCCGGTCGATTGCTAAGCTGGATCAGGTCGAGAAGGAAAACAGCCTGACATAATATTAAGGGATTGATATAAATGATATATCAATTGTTTGTACTGGCCGGTCTGGCATTATTCTTTATTAACCTTATTCTAAACCTGGCCACCCTGAAAAAGCCCTCCCGGAAAGCGGCTGTGCCCCCTGACCAGCCTCTCGTGTCGGTCCTGATCCCGGCCAGAGATGAAGAGGAGAACATAGGCAGGTGCCTCACCTCGGTCTTGAATCAGGATTATCCCAATTTCGAAGTGCTTGTGCTCGATGATAACTCCTCCGACCGAACAGCAGAGATAGTAGGCGGGTTAGGCGAAAAAGATAAGAGGGTGCAATTAATAAAAGGTAAGCTGTTGCCCGATGGCTGGGCTGGAAAATGCTTCGCCTGCCACCAGCTTTCACATAATGCACGCGGCAGCTGGCTGCTTTTCATCGACGCTGATACGGTCAGCCGGTCTCACATGATCAGGAGCACGCTCCATCTGGCAATTTTGAATAATGCCGCTATGTTGTCCGGATTTCCCCGTCAGAAGGTCTCAGGTATAACCCAGAAGATCGTTATCCCCATCCTTTTCTATTTTCTCGTCATGAGCTGGTTCCCACTCTGGTTGTTCCATTCCTGGAAGAAGCCGGGGCCGACACTGGCCATCGGACAGTTTCTGCTGTTCAAACGCGAAGATTACCTGGGGATCGGGGGACACGAATCGGTTAAATCGAGGATCATGGAGGACGTCTGGTTCGGCATCGAGATGCACAAGCAGGGGCGCCGCATTCTCTCGGTCAACCTGAGCGGGGTATTGACCACTAAAATGTATTCCAATATGGGGACTATGGCGGAAGGCTGCATCAAGTGGTTTTACTCGGTGTCATCCCTTTCTCCGCTGGTTATGGTCGGATCAGTACTTATAGCCTACATATTTTTCCTGGCGCCTTTTTACTGGGCATGTGCGCGCCCGATCAATGCACTGATTGCAGAAGGCTTCGTTATGGACTGGGGCGTCATTGTGCTGGTGCAGGTGGCGGTCATACTGCTGATGAGGGTTATTACAGACCTATATTTCAGGGGATCGAAGATCTCGTTTCTATTTCACCCGTTGGGCATTAGCTTTCTGATCCTTGCTGTGATTGTCGGGGCCTCACGCCGGGCCCTGGGTGCGGGCGTAGCCTGGAAAGATAGGGTTTACCAGAGTATTTCAAACATCAAGTAGAGATGGTTGACGGCAGGCCTGCTACAGATTATCACGTTTCATAAAAGGGCAGACGAACGTTTCCTTGCCTGTCTCTTTTGACCTGCTGGCCTCGTAAATAGCCTGGGCGAAACCATCGGCCAGATCCGACAGCCTGTATCTGTCCTGATTATACAGCCAGTGAACTACCATGTGGCGCAGGGCGCCGTGATAAATATGCCCCAGCATATTGAGGTTTAGATCGCCGCGCAGTTCCCCCTTACGCTGTCCCTCCTCCATGATCTTCAGGAACAGGGAGCCCGATGCTTTGGCTGTTTTATAGGCTTTTTCAAACTCATACCAGTAGCTAAGGTTTGTTCTGGCATACACCAGTTGGGCGATGTAGACATTGTCCTGGAAATAATTAAGGTAGTAGTGTGTCATCTGGTAGATCTTGTTTCTGGTATCGGCCAGACCGGCCAGATGCATGTCCAGCTCGCGGCTGGTCCTTTCTATGATAGTGCTGATCAATTGCACATAGAGGTCGTCCTTGTTTTTAAAGTGCTTGTAGATATTGGACGTTGTGACGCCCGCCTTCTCTGCAATATAGCGCATAGTGGCCTTCTCGAAATCTTCCTTGCTGAAGATATCAAGCGCCGCATGCATGATCAAAGCTTTGGTCGATTTCCCTTCAACTTTCATACTGACTTTCCCGCTAAAGATATAGGATGGCCGCTGCCTTTGTTTTCCGTCAGTTTGACAGATTACTATTTCATATGATATAAAGTGAACGTTGTTCCGACAGATATAATTCCATTATAAGGTACAAGCCCATTTGTGTAACATTGTTCACTAATAATTAAGGTTATACCATTTTGCTCGGGCACAGGTCAATGGGCAGAGGTAAAGTAAAGAGAAAGACATGGGACATGCGATAGCAGCCGCGATTATCAGCGCCACTTAGATTACATAACCTTTATTTGTTTAAGGAGCGGGTATGGATTTTAAGTTCGGCGAGAAAGAGGAGAAACTAAGGGCGGAGATCAGGGCTTTTGCTCGGGTGGAATTATCGGGACACTCCGTCGTCAGCGGCCTGGAGGAGGAGGGAAGAGACGAGGATTGGGAATTCACCATGCAGATGTCCAGGAAACTATCGCAAAAGGGGTGGCTGACCATGGCCTGGCCTAAAGAGTACGGGGGCCAGGGCGCATCTCCCTTTGAACAGCTTGTATACATCGATGAAGCCAGCTACCAGGGTATTCCGGGCACTACCATGGGAGTAAGCGGTATAGGTTGGGTGGGGCAGTCACTCATGCTTTTCGGCAGCGAGGAACAGCGTAAAAAATATATACCCTCCATTGCGGCCGGCGAACCCGACGGAGTATGGTGCACCGCCTACAGTGAGCCCAATGCCGGCTCCGATTTTGCTAATATTCAAACCAAGGCAATTAAAAGTGGCGACGAATACATTCTAAACGGGCAGAAGATATGGACCAGCTGCGCTCATAGGGCCAGGTGGTGCTGGATAGCGGTGAGGACCGACCCCGGCGCTCAAAAAAAGCAGCATGGCATAAGCCTGCTGATACTCGATATGAAAAGCCCGGGAATCACCATTAAACCTATCATAAACTTTGCCGGCGTACACATCTTCAACGAGTTATTTTTCGATAATGTTAAGGTCCCGGTGGCCAACCTGGTGGGGACCGAGAACCGCGGCTGGTATCACTTGATGCAGTCCCTGGCTTTCGAGAGACATAGCATCGCTCCGCAGTTCGGAGGTATGTCAAGGAGGATACTGGAGACGATCATTAAATTCACCCATGAAATAAGGTATAATGGCACGGCGCTGGCTGAAGACCCGGTGGTCAGGCACAAGCTGGCTGAGAGGGCGTTGGAGATGGAGACGCTTAAAATGTTCAGCTATGAGATTACGTGGAAGATGAGCAGGGGGGTCATACCCATTTACGAGGCAGCCAGGAATAAAGTTTATTGTGATCTGGTAATGCAGCGTCTTGCCACCACCGGCTCGGAGATCATCGGCGCCTATTCTCAGGTTGATATGTGGTCCAAATGGGCTAAAGTCATGGGTAATGTTACGCGCCTTTACATGATGTTCCCGGGCATCTCCATCGCGGGTGGCACCGACGAGGTGCAAAAGAATATCGTGGGGCAATTCAAGCTGGGTCTGCCGAGGGCATATTAATAATCAAGGGGTTCGAGATGGATTTTGATTTTAACGAACAGCAGAATATGTTGAAGACCATGGCCAGGGATTTCCTGGTGAATGAGTGTCCCAAAGCCAGGGTCAGGGAGCTGGAGGTTGATGAGAGGGGATACGATCCTGCAATGTGGGCCAAGATGGTTGAACTGGGCTGGTTGGGATTGATATTCCCCGAGCAATATAATGGTACCGGCGCTGAATTTCTTGACCTGGTGGTGTTGATGGAGGAGATGGGAAGGAATATAACGCCCGGGCCTTTCTTTTCAACCGTTGTGCTGTGTTCAATCCCCATCTTGAAATTCGGCACTGCCACACAGAAAGCGAAATATCTCACGCCCATTGCAGATGGCAAAAGCATCTGGTCACTGGCCCTTACCGAGAAGTCGGGGCGATTTGAAGCTGCTGACATTACGGCTCACGCAGAATTTGACGGTAAGAACTACATTATAAATGGCGAAAAATGGTTTGTGCCCTATGCACATGTTGCGGATCATCTGCTGGTTTTATGCAGGACGGAAAAGACGGGGTCGCCGGAGAGCGGGCTGACCCTGTTCGTGGTAAAAGCGGCCAGCCGCGGCGTGAAAATAGAGTTAATCCCTACGATTGCAGGCGACGGCCAATGCAGAGTGCGTATCAAGAATGTCAAGGTTGGCAGGTCGGATGTCATTGGGAAGAAAGGAGATGGCTGGAAAGCAATCTCATACATGGCTCAGCGAGCTACGGTGCTTAAATGTGCCGAGGTTGCCGGCGCTTGCCAGGCGGTGCTGGAGATGACGCAGGCTTATGCAAAGGACAGGACGCAATTCGATAAACCCATCGGGTCCTTCATGGCCATACAGCATAAGCTCGTTGATATGCTCACCGATGTAGAGGGCCTGCAATATCTGGTGTACTATGCAGCCTGGATGCTGTCGACAGGCGCGAAAGCCGACATGTACATCTCCCAGGCCAAGGCCAAGTCTAATGAAGTGTATCAGATGGTCTGCATCGAAGGTATCAAGATACACGGAGCCATCGGATTTACCATGGATCATGATGTGGGTTGTTATTTCCGCCGTGTAAAGTCCTCCGAATTTATGCTGGGAGACACCGATCATCACCTGGAGAAAATCGCTGCCGGTATAGGACTTTAAAAGGTCGATCGCGTGACATTATAGGTGACGGGCAGTCATAAGCCTATAAGGAGAGGCAAGGTCCGGAACATAGCTGATATTGTGATGATATGTGATATGGTGTAAAATCTGTCGCTGATGGGTTGGCAGGCACTCTAAAAATAATTAATTCAGTTTTAAGGAGGAAAAATGGTAGGTATCAAGTCGTATGGTGCGCACATACCCAGGTTTCGTTTGGATCGAAATATCATGCAGATGTCCCTTTTGTTTCTTGGGTTTGCCCCGTTAAGGGGCGAGAAAGCCGTGGCCAACTGGGACGAGGACAGCGTCACCATGGCAGTGGCTGCTGCCACGGACTGCTTGCAAGGTGAAGACGCGTCAAAGGTAGACGGGCTTTACTTCGCCTCCACTTCTCAAACGTATGCCCTGAGACAGAACGCCGGCATCATCGCTGCTGCGCTGGACCTTAATACAGATTGCAGGGCATTCGATTTTACCGATTCCACCAAGTCAGGCACCAGCGCGTTGCTGGCTGCTGCCGATGCAATCTCGGCAGGCTCCCTTAACAGCTGTCTGGTCTGCGCCGCCGACATGCGTGTTAGCAAAGTAGGCAGCAACGGCGATTACACTTATGGTGACGGAGGGGCGGCCTTCTTGCTGGGCAAGGACGATGTTATCGCCAATATCGAAGGCTCTTACTCGACCACCCATGATTTCGTTGACCGGCGGCGACTGGAAGGCGAGCGCCTGGAGCATATGTGGGAGGAGCGCTTTATCCGAGATGCTGGCTATCTGAAGTTTATTCCCGAGGCGGCGGCAGGATTGGCCAAGAAATATAAGCTGAATGTGAAGGATTTTTCCAAGGTTATCTATGCCTGTGCCTTTGGTGGCGCGCATGCCGCGCTGGGCAGAAATCTCGGGCTTGCTCCCGAGCAAATTCAGGATCCTATGCTGACTACGGTCGGAGACACCGGTGTCGCACAGACATTGATGATGCTGGTAGCGGCGCTGGAAGATGCCAAGGCGGGAGACAAGATCATGGTCATCAGCTTTGGTCAGGGCTGTGACGCTTTCTATCTGACCGTGACCGATAAAATTACCAAGATCAAGGGCAAGAAGGCTGTCAAGAGGAACATGGCCAATAAGGCCGCGCTGGGCAGCTATGAGAAATATCTGGCTTTCCGCAAACTGATGCCCTGTGAGATAGGTATCAGAGGCGAAGAGGCTTTGTTCACCTCGTTCTCCGTTGTATCTAGGGATACCAGGGAGCTTTATGGCATGGTCGGGTTCAAATGCAAGAAATGCGGCACTCCGAGTTATCCGCCACAGAGGATATGCGTTAACCCGGATTGCGGTGCGGTGGATCAATATGATCCGTATCGCTTTACAGATAAAAAAGCCACGCTTTTCACCTACACCAGCGACTTTCTGGCGGCCAGCATCGATCCGCCTGCGTCTTACGGGTACGTTGACTTCGAAGGTGGTGGCAGGGCCGGCGTGGATCTCACCGACTGTGATGCCAATGCATTGAGCGTAGGAATGCCGGTTGAGCTGACATTCAGGATTAAATATGCCGATGAAAAGCGCGCCGCCGTAAACTACGGCTGGAAGGCAATGCCCGTCATCGCCTAAGTAATTAGAAAACAAGGAGGATAATTAGATGGCAGAAGGAATTAGAGATAAAGTAGCCATAATCGGAATGGGCTGCACCAAGTTTGGAGAGCGTTTCGATGTTGGACCGCAGGATCTCATTGTGGAAGCGTTTACTGAATGCCTGCAGGATGCGGGCATTGAAAAGAAGGCTATACAGGCAGCCTGGTGGGGCGTGCACATGCCGGATATCAGCGTGGGCCGCGGCGCCACTGTGCTGAGCATGGCACTCAAGCTCCCCTTTATTCCGGTCACGAGGGTGGAGAATTTCTGTGCCACCGGTTCCGAAGCCCTGCGCGGGGCTGTCTACGCAGTTGCATCAGGCGCCTATGATATCTGTCTGGCGCTTGGCATGGAGAAGCTGAAGGACACCGGCTACGCCGGGCTGCCCCTGGCCGGCGGTATGGGCTACAAGGCGCCCTTGTTCATGTTTAACCTGACCGCGCCGGGCGGTTTCGCCATGATGGCTACAAAGTATTTCTCGCAGTATAACCTCAGCCCGCAGGATGGCAAGGCGATGCTGGCCAAGGTCTCGGCCAAGAGTCACAAGAACGGCGCTCTAAATCCCAAAGCGCACCTGCGTAAAGAGGTTACTGTGGAGCAAATCATAAATGCACCTATTATCGCCTGGCCGCTGGGCCTTTTCGACTGCTGCGGTGTGAGCGACGGCGCTGCCGCTGCCATAGTCTGCCGGGCCGATATGGCCAAGAAGTTCAGGCAGGACCCTGTATTGGTGAAATCCATGCAGATATCGGTGTCTTCAGGAGAAGAAATGTACTATACCAAATGGGATGGGTCACATGTGGAGACAGCATACCGCGCCGGGATTGCAGCTTATAAAGAGGCCGGGATCAAGAATCCGCGCGAAGAGGTCAGTATGGCGGAGGTACACGATTGCTTTTCAATTACGGAAGCAGTCACCATGGAGGACCTGCAGTTTAGCCCCAGGGGCAAGGTTAAGGACGATATCGAAGCCGGACGCTTTAATTCGGACGGCGCTCAGCCCATACAGATCGACGGTGGCCTCAAGTGTTTCGGCCATCCTATCGGCGCCAGCGGCCTGAGGATGATGTACGAGATGTACAAGCAGCTGCAGGGCAAGGCCGACAAGCGGCAGTTAAAGGATCCCAAGATCGGCCTGACCCACAATATGGGCGGATTCCCAGCGATGAATGTTGTCAGCGTCTGCATCGTCGGCAAATAAAGGTATAATTCGGGAGGTTTTGTTAAATGGCAGTATTTACTGTTACAGATAGTCTGAAACAGCTAATCGGGCAAAAAGAGCCTCCGGTTGTTTTTAAGGTCGAAGAGGGCGCTATCCAGAGGTATGCCCAGGCGGTCGGCGATAAGAACCCACTGCATTCAGATGTCGAATGGGCAGCCAACAGCAAGTGGGGTCGCGTGATGGCCCCGCCCGGATTCATGGGGTGGCCTATCTCAACCGGGTTTAATTTATTCAAGCTCTTCGAAAAGCTGATGAAGGCCGGTGCCCCCATGGGGCTGCTGGATGGAGGCGTTGAGTACGATTTCCTGGCGCCCATCGGCGCAGGCGATATTCTGGTTGCCGAGATCATGGTCGCCAGCATTGAAGGACGTGAGACAAAAATGGGCCCGACCATGGTGACCACGCTTCAATCCACCTATACAAACCAGAGGGGAGCCGTTGTGCTCGTTGTGCGCAACACCTTCCTCAACTTCTAAGACAGCCTGTTATTAATATGTGGAGGAACTATGGCCAAACAGATTTTTTATGAAGATGTACAGGTAGGCAGTGAAGTAACAACACTGGAGAAAATAGCTACAACCAGGATGCTGGTGCAGTATGCCGGGGCATCGGGTGACTTTAACCCGCTTCATTACGAGGAGGATTTTGCCAAGAACTTGGGCGTGGGCAGGCCTATCGTGCATGGACTGCTCAAGAGGGCCTGGCTGGTGAACCTGATGACCGACTGGATCGGCCAGGAAGGTACGCTTAAGCGGCTATCATGTAGATACCGTGGCATGGATTATCCTCGCAAGATGAAGACCTTCGAGGATCCGGTTGACGGCGATACCTGGTATTGCAAGGGTAAAGTCACCAAGAAGAACGACGCAGACAGTACGGTGGAATGCGAGATCTGGGTCGAGAATACCAAAGGCGAGAAGAACACCACCGGCGCTGCGACCGTGCTGCTGCCCTCCAAGGCGAAATAATCTCGCAACTTTAAAAAAAACACGAAATTGAACATCGCCGGCTGAACGTCGATATAGAATCGAAGCCGGCGATGTTCCGTAATTACCCGGTATGGCGAATGGTTCAAGAGAGGACAAAATGGCTGAATTCGTTCTGACTGAAGCGCTGAAGCAAATGATCGGCAGGGAAGAGCCGCTCCTTATATATAAGGTAGAAGAGGGCGACATACAGCGTTACGCGCAGGCTGTCGCCGACTCGAATCCTATGTACAGCGACGTAGAATACGCTGCGCGAAGCTCTTTCGGACGGTTGAAAGCGCCGCCCGGCTTTGTAGGATGGCCGGTTACCAGCGGGTTTGATATGTTTCAGTTTGTTGAGAAGCTCATCGCTGCCGGAGCTCCGAGAGGGAATCTGGATGGCGGCATGGAATATGAGTTTCTGGCCCCTATAGGGGCAGGTGATACATTGGCTGCGTGTATCAAAATTGCCAGCATCGTGGGAAAGGAAACGAAGCTGGGCCCGACCATGTCGACCACGGTCGAGATCACATACACCAACCAGCGCGGAGCCGTGGCTCTAATAGCCCGCCACACCTTCCTCAGTTTCTGACGGAAATACGCAGTTCTACGTAGTAACATTTCCGGCGTCCTCGTCTTATAATAATTAGGGTGAATAAATATGATTAATATCGTACTCGCATATGTCATCGCCGCTATCGAAAGCTACCTGTTGGGCTGTATACCGTCGGCCTACCTGGTGGGCAAATCATTCAAGGGCGTGGATATACGCCAGGTAGGCAGCCGCAATATGGGCGCCATGAATACCTTTTATGCCATCGGGTTCTGGCCCGGTATGCTGGTACTGGCCACAGATATCTGCAAGGCCATGCTGGCCCTCACATTGAGCTATTTCACGGCCGTGTTGTTACAGGTGCCGCCTGACGTTGTTGTCCCTGTTGAGATGGTCGCCGGCATTGCAGTCATAGCCGGACACAATTTTCCGGTCTTCCTCAAGTTCAAGGGTGGAAAAGGAGGCGCCACGGCCATAGGCGTACTGGCCTTCCTGTTGGCCTGGATCAACTGGGTGGATATCGGCTCCGTCAAGTTCCCCATCCCTTTGGGCGATCTCATCTACCTTGCCTCTTTTCTGATCCTGATGGCCATAACTCGCTGGCCGACTATTTCCTACGCTGTATCCTATATTGCATTCTGGCTTATCGCCTGGTTCGTATACAAGGATACGGGGCTGTTTATCTACAGTATCTTCTTAAGCCTCGTGCCGATCCTGATGTATATACCCCGCATCAAGGAGATCTGGAATAAATCTGGCGGTAATGCCAAGAGGGCTATTTTCAGGACCAATCTGAAAGACAGGATGTAAACCGTTTCTCAACGGGAAAACGGATGGCCTTCGCGGTGGAAATCCGGCAGGTAATGCTCCGCCGAATCCAGTTGCTGAAGCCAGCCGTTATCCAGGCCAAGGCTGTTTACAATCTCCACCACCACGCGGTACTCGCTGGCAGTTACTCGTCTCGCCAGCAGCGGCTCACGTGATGCATGATGGCAGGGGTAGTATTGCGCCATGATACTCAGTGTGACGTCCCGCGATAGAGCCGCAGCTACCCACTTCAATGAGTCCTCGCTTCCCGCCAGCCTGTTGGGCAGTATCAGGTGACGTATAATCAGCCCACTTTGGGCGATACCTTTATCGTCCGTAATCAGGTTGCCAACCTGTCGGTACATCTCCGCTATAGCCAGCCGGCTGTATTCGGCATATTTGCGGGCATCGGAGAATCTTTGTGCCCATTTATCGGAAGCGTATTTGATATCGGGGAGATAAATGTCGACAACTCCGTCCAGTGCAGAGATGGTTTCTAAGGAATCGTAAGCGTTGGTGTTGTATACGATAGGAATATTGAGTCCCAGCGGCACCGCCTGACAGATCGCTTCCACAATCTGGGGCACGTAATGAGTGGGGGAGACCAGATTAATATTATGGCATTGCAATTCCTCCTGCAGGTAAAGCATCATCTGCGCCAGGCCGCGGCTGTCAACCTGTTCATAACGACCGTGTCCCTGGCTGATCTGGCTGTTCTGGCAGTAGATGCAGTTCAGGTTGCAGCTGCTGAAAAATATAGTTCCCGAGCCCCTTGTCCCTGAGAGCGCCGGCTCCTCTCCGTGATGGGCGCAGCGGCTGGCCACCGATACCATCATACCCGATTTACAGTATCCGCCGCTGCCTTCAAAACGGTTAACACCGCAGGAACGCGGACAAATATCGCAAGCGCCCAGGCGTTTGGATAGAGCTTCAGCTCTCTTCTGCAATTCACCTGATCTGAAGAGCAAGTGGTACCTTCGTTTTAAGGCCGCACGATAATATTGCATGATGAATTGGGTTAGTTTGATTGTAGCTTAAAAACGCGCCTTTATCGAGTCTAAGGCTGTTGATTCCATGTGAATAAGTGTGTATCATATTGTACGATTCACAGCTCACTTAAGGAGCGATTTTTCGATAATGAATCTTCCGGGGGAGAGGTTAAATGGCTAAGTACATAGTTGCGCACGACGTCGGCACCAGCAACAGCAAGGCTGTACTTGTGGATGTAGAAGGTAAAGTACATGGCAGGGTTGTCAGCCCTTACGATATTAAATATCCCAAACCCGGCTGGGCCGAGCAGGATCCGGAAGATTGGTGGAAGGCCATGATGACCTCAACAAAACAGCTCATGGCTGAGACCGGCGTATCCCCGACTGATATATTGTGCGTCGTCAATTCCACACAATTAATCGGTATAGTGCCTGTGGACGATGCAGGTGCCGTGCTTAGGCCCGGTATAATCTGGCTCGACAGCAGGGCTCCCGAGGAGGCCAGGTGGGTCATGAATAAATTCCTCGGGCCCGCCGTTTTTACCGCCATAGCCGGCGCGTCTATCACCGGCAAGGATGGAATTCCCAAGCTGCTCTGGCTTAAAAAGAACGAGCCTGACGTATACAGGCGGATGAAGTATTTCCTGGATGTGAGTGGTTATCTTAACTACCGGTGCACAGGCAAAATGCTTATGAGCCGGAGCAACGCCTCGGCTTTCGGGCTTGACCTGAAGAAAAAAAACTGGATGGAAATGATTTTTGGCTATGTAGGTTTCGATACCAGGAAACTGGCTCCGCTGTGCGATTCAACTGATAAGATAGGCGGATTGACACGCGAGGCCGCCTCGCTGATGGGTTTGATTGAGGGTACACCTGTTATGGGAGGTACCGGCGACATACAATCGGCGGCGGTGGGCTCAGGCGCTATGGGTGAGGGTGGAGGGCATATCAGTATGGGCACCTCGGCCTGGGTGGGTGTGGTGACAGAGAAAATCCTGTCGGGTAAAAGCGGCGTTGTCAGCACGCAATCGGCCGATCCAGGCAAGATACTTCTGTTGGGTCAGATGGAGTTGGCCGGGGGTTGTCTCCGCTGGCTGGGTGATGAGATGTGCAGGCTGGAGAAATCCGATGCAAATATGACCAATATATTCGGTTTTATGGACACCAGGGTGGAACAGGTGCCGGCAGGGTCCGATTACCTGATATTTACACCCTGGATGTATGGCGAAAGAGCCCCGGTGGCCGATGCTTTTATCCGTTCCGGCTTCTATAACCTGACTCCGGAACATACACGCGAACATTTAATTAAAGCGGTCTATGAGGGTGTAGCCTACAATTTGAGATGGATAATAGAGGTGGTCGAGAAAAAGTTCAAATTCCCGCTGCCTTCTCTGCGCGTTATAGGTGGCGGGGCCCTGGGACATCCCTGGATGCAGGTACTTGCCGATGTGACCGGAAAGAAGATTCAGCCTGTGCGGAATCCGCAGGAAGCCGGGGCGGTCGGAGCCGCCATGACGGCGGCGGTGGGACTGGGTATCTACAAGGACTTTGAGAGCCTGAAGGATGTGGTTTCCGCTGAGTTCACGTTTGAACCGAGGCCTGCCAACCGGGAGATATACGATTTTCTCTATCCTCTCTATAAAGAGCTTTACACAGATTTGAAGGGCTTCTACACCAGGATTAATAAAGATCGTTGCGAAAAGGTATAAAGAAGGAGGGCGATCATGAACAGAGAAGATATGCTGAGCCAGCCTGTAGCACTGCCCGACGGGGTGGATTACGATGAATATATCATCGGCACCTACGTTGTCACAGGTCCAGCCGGATTACCCATGGCCAAGGTGGCGCCTTTCCTGGCTGTCGAGCAGAGCACAGGCACCTGGGTGGCTGTGCCGGGCGAGACGCCCGAGGTTCGCAGACAACACGTGGCCAAGGTGATAGGTGTATATGAGTTGCCAGACTATGAGTTCGGCCTGCCGGCCGGATTGCAGGAAAGGAGCTGGTTTGTCCAGATGGCGTTCCCACTGGTCAACATAGGCTCACAGATTCCCATGATGCTGACCGCCGTTGTAGGCAACATATCCATGGCAGGACAGATCAAGCTGGTCGACGTAAGGTTCCCCAGGAAATACGTTGCAGGCTTCAAGGGGCCCAAGTTCGGCATTGACGGCATACGTAAACTGCTGGGCGTCAAGAAGAGGCCTCTGCTCAATAACATGGTCAAACCCTGCACCGGCTATCCGCTGGAGGTGGGCGCCGAGCTTTTCAAACTGGCTGCGATGGGTGGATGCGATATCATTAAAGACGACGAACTGATAGCAGATGCTTCGTTCAACTCTATGGCCGGACGTGTCAAGCGCTATATGCAGATCGAAAAGCAGGTCTACGAGAAGACGGGCGAACATACCCTTTATTCTGTAAATGTGAGCGACAGTGTGCCCAAGGTTTTCGAAAATGCCCGGCGGGCCGTGGAGCTGGGCGCCAACGCCATCATGCTGAACTACGTGGCCGTTGGTCTGACCGTTCTGCAGGCTCTTGCGGAGGATCCGAAGATCAATGTGCCCATTTTGGCCCACATGGACGTTGCCGGCGCACTTTATATGTCGCCTCTGCATGGCATAAGCTCGCATCTGGTGCTTGGTAAATTGCCGCGCCTGGCCGGCGCGGATATAGTGGTTATACCTGCCCCGTATGGAAAGGCTCCTGTCATCTCTGATAAATTCGAAACGATGGCCAGGAATCTAACATACCCGCTGTACCAGTTGAAGCCCACATGGCCGATGGCGTCCGGCGGTATAACACCTACCATGGTACCCAAGGTTATGCAAGTTCTGGGCAACGACATCGTTATCGGCTCCGGCGGTGGCATTCACGCCCATCCGCAGGGTCCGGTAGCAGGCGGCAAGGCTTTCCGCCAGGCTATCGATGCTACCATGAAGGGCATTTCACTCGAAGAATATGCCAAGACGCACAAGGAGCTGGCAGCCATAGTCAACCTGTGGGGCGACCCGTTCAAAAAGGGCGTGTAACACGGTTACCGTCAGACAAAAGAACAGCGCTGATAGCATGTTTAAACATGGAGGACAATCATGACGGAAGAACAACGTTATGCGATTTCTGAGTATCATGACGTGGATGAGATTTATCGTCGTCTGTATGCCCTGGTAGGCCAGCCCATGAGAAAGATACGGCCGGAAAAAATGCAGGAGTATCTTGATTATTTCGCGTCCAAATGCAAACGATCGAAGGCAATGACCGATGAGGCCAAACGTTTTATTCCGGGTGGAGTTCAGCACAACCTGGCCTTTAATCATCCCTTCCCAATTGCTATAAAGAAAGCGGATGGCCCATACCTCTGGGATGTTGACGGCAACCAATATATCGATTTTCTACAGGCGGGGGGTCCTATAGTTTTAGGTAACAACTACGCGCCGGTGCGAGAGAAAATCATCGAGCTGCTGCAGACGTGCGAGCCGGTAACCGGGCTGTTTCATGAGTATGAACTGAAGCTGGCCGAATTGATCAACCGCTTTATGCCGGCCGTGGAGATGTTCCGCATGCTGGGAACAGGTTCAGAGAGCGTCATGGCGGCTATCCGCGCGGCACGGACGTTCACCAAGAAGAAGAAGGTCATCAAGGTCGGCGGCGCCTACCATGGCTGGAGTGACCAGATGGTCTTTGGCATGCACATACCTGGGACTGGTAGGTTTGAAGCTAAGGGCATTCCTCCCGGCTGCAGTTCCGGTACCCAGGAGTTCTTCCCTAACGACGTGGGCGCATTGAAGCGCCTGCTGGCCAGAAATCGCCTGTTCGGCGGGACGGCCGCCGTCATTGTGGAACCGGTTGGGCCTGAAAGCGGCACACGTCCGGTGCCCGCAGACTTTAATAAAAAGGTAAGGGATCTTTGTACCGAGTTCGGCGCGCTGCTCATTTTCGATGAGGTGGTGACAGGATTCAGGCTGGGCATGGGTGGTGCCCAGGGTTATTTCAAAGTAAAACCCGACCTGACCATCTTCGGCAAATGTGTGGCGGGTGGTTACCCCATGGCTGGTGGAGTTGGAGGTCGGGCAGATATAATACAGTGTTTCGCAGCCGGCATAGGCGGGGCCTCGGCAGAGCGGGCATATGTGGGAGGTACGCTTTCAGCCAATCCTCTGTCGTGCGCAGCGGGGTATTTCAGTCTGCTTGAGATGGAGAGAACCAACGCGCCGGTGCTTGCCGGAAGGGCGGGTGACCGGCTGACCAGGGGACTGCAGTCTATAATAGCCAAATACAAGCTGCCTTTTGTGGTTTATAATCAAGGTTCTATCGTTCACCTGGAGACCTCAGGTGTAATGCTGCTTGATTTCCGCAATCCCCTGAAGCTTTTAAAGGAGATGAAGCCGCGCAAGCATATGATTGAAGAGATGGGCGCGGCCTACATGGCTAACGGACTGATAACGCTGGCCGGCTCAAGGGTGTATACAAGCATGGCCGATACGAATGCCGTGATTGACGATGCACTTGCCAGGTTTGAGAGAGTATTTTCAAGTATTGAAGGTGTATAGAAAACAAAAGTAATTGGAAGGAGGCCCCATTGGATTTGGCCGAAAAGCAAGCAGGTAATGTCAATGTTCTCTGCGTTGGTGGGAGACTGGATGCCTACAGCGCCGCTGAGGCCGAGAAAAAAATCGACTCGCTGATCTCAACAGGAAATGCAAAGATTGTACTGAACCTGGATAACCTGGAATATATCAGCAGTTCGGGCCTGCGTGTCTTCCTGGCCCAGCTCAAGAAGGCACGCAAGCAGCAGGGGGATATTAAGCTTTGCTGCATGAAACCGAATATCAAAGAAGTCTTCGATATCGCCGGATTCACACAACTATTCAATATCGTCGGGGATGAATCTGAGGCCATTGCCGGCTTCAGCGCCTGACTATGCTGACGCCCAAATCAGAGTACAGGTGCAAGCTTACCACGCCTGAACGGGCGGTAAGCAGCATCCAAAACGGCAGCACTATCGTGCACGGCTTGGCCGCCGCCGAGCCGCCCGCTCTTTTACAGGCTTTGGCCGACAGGGTACGCGCAGGCGAACTTTGTGATCTCAAAGTGCATTCATTGTTGCCTACAGAAAACGTTTCTAAAAGCCTGCTTTCACCCGACATCAGCGATTGCGTGCAGGCCTTCTCGTGGTTCGTCAGTAAATCCTCGCGTTCGGCCGTCAAGGTGGGATTGAATTATTACGTTCCCAACCATTTTCATCAGGTGCCGAGGCTGATGCGTGAAAACCTTAATATTGACGTGGTCGTCACCATGGTATCACCCATGGATAAATCCGGCTTCTTTAGCTTCGGGACTGCCAACGATTACACTTCCACTGTAGCCAGGTGCTGCAAGCGTCTTATCGTGGAGGTGAACAAGAATCAGCCGCGCGTATTCGGCGACTCCCTTCTGCATATTTCAGATGTGGATGCCATCGTGGAGCATACATCCCCGCTGATCGAATTCAAATGGCCCGGTCCCCGGGCTGAGGACGAAGCCATCGGTAGCCTGGTCGCCAAACTCGTACCCGACGGAGCAACCCTTCAGTTGGGATTCGGTGCCTTGCCCAATATGATCGCCAGGAAGCTGGTCGATCACAAGGATCTGGGCGTCCATACAGAGGTTTTCGGCCCGGCCATGGTCGAGCTCATCAAGAAGGGCGTAATTACCGGTCGCAGGAAGAACATGCGCACAGGGAAGCATGTTTTCACCGTTGCTGAGGGCACAAGCCAGATGTATCGCTTTATGCACGATAATCCCAGCATGGAGAGTTATCCGGTCAGCTATACCAATGACCCGGCTGTCATTGCCGGTAACGATAATATGATATCGATTAACTCCATTATACAAGTTGATTTGTTGGGGCAATGTAATGCTGAATCACTGGGAGGTTCACAGTACAGCGGCACGGGTGGCCAGCTTGATTACGTGCGCGGGGCATATAACTCGAGGGGAGGGAAATCCATACTGGCTTTTTATTCCACAGCTAAAAACGGGCAGGTATCGAGGGTGGTTCCTAGATTGGGCAACGGCGCTGTAATTACTACGCCCAGGATGGATGTGCACTATCTGGTGACCGAATATGGTGTGGTCAACCTGAAAGGCAGATCGACCAGGGACCGTGCGCTGGACATAATGCGCATTGCCCATCCCCGCTTCCGCGAATCATTATTACGGGAAGCGGAGAACATGTACCTTCTTTAGTGGGCGGAGCAGCCCATCCTTCTAATTCGAAACAGGCTACACCTCGTTTCATTAAAGGTGCGGTATTTACAATACTGCATGAAATCGTGAATCCAGAGAATACTTGGGGCAATGGTTGCCCATCTTTGAGACTCGTTACTGCGGCAAACGGGCATATCGTATATTTCTGAAACAGCTACGATAAAACCGATTTAATAAGGTAAATAATGGAAATCCTTGCCGCGACTAAGCATTTTGCGGTACGCCTTTTCCTTACTGATTTCTGTAAAAAAATAAAGGCCGCAGCCGATGTTTCAAAGGAGTTCATATGATTTACTTTAATAAAGACATTGTGGGCTTGAATAAAGGTTTTTCTGCTTGCCGGATGTAAATAGTCCAGATGTTGTCCCGGAAACAGCCTGTACTCGCGAGGCCGGCTGTTTCCCGGAAAAAGGCGCCGGTTTCTCCGGTTGAAAAGCCAACTGTGGTCGAAACACCGGAAATAAAATAAAGGAGCACAACAGTGAAAGCGTCACATGCAATGGTATTCTACGCGGTATTTTTCACAATTGTGGCGGTAGTGATAGCAGGCTTTACATACAAACAGACCACGTCAGGTGTCTCGCCTTTGTGGCTTACTCCCCAGGAGGCCAAAGAACTACTGGACGAGACTACTGACGTGGTCGTTATAGATCTGTCGAGCCGTTTTTATGATAAGGGCCATTTGCCCGGCGCAATCAATTATCCTAAGAGTACTATTCCAGGGGCTATGTCAAGTTGGGACAAGAACGCTACATATTTAGTTTACAGCCACTGGACGGGCGCTCCGCTGTCAGCCGCCGGCCTGCTTAAGGATGCAGGTTTTAAGAGTGTATACGCCCTCAAGGGCAATTTCGGCGCATGGGTGGATGCAGGCTACCCTGTAGAAGAATGATATGGCCTACTTACCTCCCTGCATAGAATATGGCGTGGCAAGACCGGCGCGTGGGATGGACGGCTTCGGCTGTGAAGCAGTGTCCGCGACATCCAACCGGCTGGTGACCAGGCCGTCGGAATACGATTTAACGGGTTCTTCGACCGTTGCAGGAACTGCCTTGTGTCCGGCCTGGAGAAGCAAAGCGGTGAAGAACAGGCCTACCAGCGAACCGACGAACGGCATAACGAACTTCAGCAGGTGGATATTAAGCACAGCGTCGGCCTGCACCCCTATCCAGAAACATCCGCCCATGCATACCGGCATGATAATAAAAAGTACCAGGAGGAACTTGTACAGAAATTCCAGTGTGCCGATCTTGATGGTTGTCAATCGCTTTAGCATTGCCCTAACACCCAGGTCAGCATTGAGAATGCCGCTATGATACCGGTAAGGACAGCTACGGCAATGAACGCAGACACGAGCCCAATGGTCCAACCTTCACTTTCCATGAAAAACCTCCAACATATAATTTCCACGGCCTACGGGTCGCCCTGGCCAGATCGTCGGCCCGGGACCGTTGGATCACTCCCCTATCAACTCCGGGGGATTCGTCCCCTGGTAATAACTCTATTCACTTTAGTAAAGACACGTTCGGGTAAAGAAATATGCCGTATTGTTACAGGGGGTCATAAATTCATCTTCTCTAACCGCCTTGCGGTTGGGCTGGTGTTTGATCCCGTAAATATTTCAGGCATATATCAGGGTAATGCGTGGCCAACCCCTGCAGGAAGCGACGCCCGGGTTTCTTATCTCCGATCAGCACCAGGCACAGCATCGATGGTGAAATGCCCAGCTTGGATGCCAGCCTGGCATTGGTCAGCTTCTCCTGCTGCATTATCCTGTAAAGCTCAGCCTGAAGTTTCATTTTTACTATATTAAACGAATAATTTACTAAAATCAATAGGTTTTCGGACCTTTTGGTTAGGTTGTGTAAAATATTTACTATGGTAAACATATTTAGTCTTGTGGAGGGCGGATAAAAGCTATGTTAAGTGAATATGTAAAAGGAACGCGCTCAAAACGGGGATTATCGCAGGCCGAGCTGGCCAAGCTGGCCGATCTTTCTCCGTCGTTTATCTGCCGCATAGAGAAGGGGGATTATAAGTCGGTCACGCTGGCTTCTTTGAACAAGCTTTCTCGTGCACTCAAGGTTCCTATCAATGAGCTGAGCAATTTTGTGCTTGAAAAGGGTCACAGGGAAGATTTGCTAAAGAAAACACCCTATGAGATAATGAATGAACTACAATTATCGTTGCCGGCTGTGGTTCCTGTTTACGCGGCGATCGATAGCAGACAGATAATTGAATATGTATTCGTGCCGAGGGAGTTGGCCTTAAGCGGAGGTAGAGAGATGAAGCTGATAGGCATTAAATCCAGCGACCTGGAGTACGATAATGTTGTACACAAGGGTGACATCATTATCTGCGGTAAAGACATGGAACCGGCGCTTGGTGACCTTTGCCTCAAGATGGAAGGCGACCGGATGGTGATAGCCCCATATAAAAGGAAAGAGGATATCTTTGCCCTGATCGTGCAGGTTGTGCGGGTGGTCAAGCAGCTGAACTGACCCTTTTTTGGGGATTATAAGGGGGGACGGTATTTACCGTCCCTTTTTTATTTAAGCGGGTTTTCCTTTTACATCGCTCGTGATATGATAAGCCGCGTTCCCATATATTGAAAACAGCTATGATAAAAAGGGCTTTGATAACAGGCGTCGGCGGTCAGGATGGGGCCTATCTGTCTCAACTGCTGCTTGAAAGAGGCTATGAAGTATTTGGCCTGGATGTAGATGTGGATGCACAAACCTGCTGGCGCCTGCATTATCTGGATATATATGATCAAGTCAATTTGATTAAGGCCGATATGACCGACAGCAAAGCCCTGCTGCATGCGGTGAAAAAGAGCAGTCCCGGCGAGATCTACAATCTGGCTGCGCACAGTTCACCCGGCAGTTCTTTCCGGCTTCCTGTTGAGTGTGGCGATATAACCGGTCTGGGTTTTAGCCGCCTCCTTGAAGCGGCCAGGGAGGCCAGTCCTAATTCTAAAATTTTCCAGGCGTCTACGCGGGATCTCTTCGGTGTAGGCGATGGCGGTGCGTATAATGAAGATCGATCCTTCAAACCATCCAATCCCTACGCGGCTGCCAAGCTTTACGCTCATTGGATGGCCCGGATCTATCGCGACAGCTACGGCATGTATGTCTGCAATGGTATCATGTTCAACCACGAATCGCCGCTGCGCGGAATCGAGTTCGTTACCCGCAAGATCACCGATGCCGTGGCCAGGATATATATGGGAAAGGAGAGCCGTCTGGCGCTGGGTAATATGAGCGTAAAGATAGACTGGGGATATGCGCCCGAATACATGCAGGCAGCCTGGCTGATGCTTCAACAGGACGCTCCGGATGATTATGTTATCGCTACGGGACAGGCGCACAGTGTGGAGGACTTTGCCCGCAGGGCTTTCAAGGTGGTGGGGCTGAACTGGTCCGACTATGTTGAATCCGATGCCGGTTTGCTGCGCCCGTCCGATATTGTTATGCAGAAAGGCGATTTTGCCAAAGCCGGAGCCAGGCTGAAGTGGGCGCCCCGGGTGAAATTCGACAAGCTGGTGGAGATTATGGTTGAGGAGGATATGAAACGCTGGAAGCGCCACCTGAGCGGAGAGCTATTTCCCTGGGATGTACGATAAATACGATATATCTACTAATAATATAAGGAGAGAGATGGCTAAGAAGGCGTTTATCACGGGCATTACCGGTCAGGACGGATCTTACCTGGCCGAACTTTTACTATATAAAGGATATGAGGTGCACGGTATAGTGCGTCGCGCCAGTACTTTTCATACCACACGTCTGGACCATATCAAATTCGGCGCCGACGATAAGAAAGAGCGTCTTTTTCTATATTACGGGGATATGACTGATTCCTCCAATCTCAACCGTGTATTGGAGAAAGTTCAGCCGGACGAGATATACAACCTGGCCGCCCAGAGCCATGTGCGGATATCGTTCGAGGTACCTGAGTACAGCGCCGAAGTAGACGGTATCGGCGTATTGAGATTGCTGGACGCTATACGCGAGACCAGGCTCAAGACCAGGTTTTACCAGGCCTCCAGTTCCGAGCTTTTCGGTAAGGTAGCCGAGAAACCTCAGAGTGAGCGGACGCCTTTTTACCCGCGCAGCCCTTATGCTGCTGCCAAACTCTTCGGATACTGGATTGTGGTCAACTACCGCGAGGCTTACAACCTTTTTGCCTGCAACGGCATTCTCTTTAACCACGAGTCTCCCCGCCGGAGCGAGAATTTTGTTACCCGCAAAGTCACCAGCGGTATCGCACAGATTCTGGCCGGTAAAACGGATCATATCTCCATGGGCAATATGGATGCGCAGCGCGACTGGGGATATGCCCCCGAGTATGTGGAGGTGATGTGGAAAATGCTGCAGGTGGAAGGTCCGGCGGACTACGTGGTCGGCACGGGTCGTAAACACTCGGTCAGGGAGTTTATCGAGAGTGCATTCGCTTACGCAGGCTTGGACCGGCATAAGCATGTCCTACAGGATGCGCGGTTCCTCAGGCCCACCGAGGTGGATGAGTTGCAGGCCGATCCTTCAAAGGCGGCCAGGGAGCTGGGCTGGCAGCCTAAAGTTGGTTTTGAGGAGCTGGTCATGATCATGGTGGATGCAGATATGCGCGCCCTCGGCCTGAAGCCTGTTGGCAAGGGCGATAAATTCCTCAAGGAAGCATTTCCTTCTCGCTGGTGGGGGATAGACTGATAGATGATATTGTACCTAAAGCGCACTTTGCGCACTTAAAAAGCTATTGCAGTCTGTTTGTCGGTTGATTATATAATTGGTCGGGGTGGTCGGATTTGAACCGACGACCACCTGAACCCCATTCAGGTGCGCTACCAGGCTGCGCTACACCCCGTGTCTGAGAAACGGAAATATGTTATCATAATTAGGCTTCAGCGGGCAATGTGAATTGCCTTAATTTTATTTTATAGACGAGAGGTTTCAGAATTGGCAGAAAAACACCGCAAGGCAAATATCACCAGAATCCCAACGAAACGACAGACCTCCAGGTGGAAAAAGGAGAAAAGGCTCTCGCAGATCATCGGTATCGTCACGGGTGTCGTCATTGCCGCTGTGCTTGGCATCATAGGCTACTGGTATTACAGCGAACAGGTCATGCCTTATCAGCAAACCGTGCTTAAAGTCAATGGTAAATCCTACAGTATGGACTACTATATTAAGGTACTGGACTTTTACTCGAAAGGCCAGTCCAGCGATGTAGTCAAGCTCTTTCCCGATATAGTAGCACGGGGTATAGCGCAGGGTCAGGTAATAGTCGAAGCGGCAGCCTCAGAAAATATTACTGTCAGCGACGATGAGATAACCAAAGAACTGGAAGATATGAAATTGGATAAAAACGATATCGGCACCGATATTGTCAGAGCCAGAATAATTGCCCGTAAACACTCGGAGATGAAATGTGTGCCAAATCTGCCAGGACCGGTCGAGCAAGTGGAGGCGCAGGCCATGTTGATCGAAACCAAAGCCATGGCTGATGACCGCAGACAGAAGTTGATACTGGGAGATAATTTCTCCAACATGGCGGGGCTTCTTTCGCTGGACTCGTTTACACAGGGAAAAAAAGGCTACCTGGGGTGGGTGCCCAAAGGCTTTGAAGACAGGGTACTTGGCACTCTCAAGGACTCGGCCTTGAAAAATGTGCTTTTTAACCTTAATGTAAAAGAAATAAGTGATCCCATATATGATTCTGGTGCGGAGAAACCTTTCGGCTACTGGGTGTTGGAAGTGCTGGAGAAGGACGATACCAGGGGTGTGCATGCCAGGGGCATACTGTTCTCCTCAGAGGATGATGCTAAAATGGTGAGGGAAAAGTTGGTAGATGGAGAAAGCTGGGACGATCTGGCCAGGCAGTATTCACAGCATACCAGCAAGGACAGTGGCGGAGACCTGGATTGGATCGTACTTGGTGTAGATAATACCCAGCTCGGACGTATGCTTAGCACGCTCGATATAAAACAGATGAGCCCTGTTATGCGTGACGACAGTGTTAAAACAGGTGGCGGGTACTGGATTGTGCAGGTGCTCGATAAACAGGTCCGTCCGCTCGATGTTGTCATAATGCAATCGCTTGAAGAGGAATGTGTGAGCAGTTGGATGCAGGAGTTGATGAAAGAAGCGGAGGTTGAGGACTTGTTGGATCAGAAACAGAAGGACTTCGCTGTTGATAAGGTGATAAAGAGCAGGAGCCAATAAAGTTGCATAAGAAACGTCCTGTCAATATAGGCCTTTTAGGTATAGGCACCATCGGAACCGGTGTAGCCAGAGGGCTGGTTGCGCGGAGCCAGATACTGGCGCGTCAGGCGGGCTGTCTGCTTGTCCTTAAGGCGGTGGTCGAGAAAGACGTGTCAAGGCACGGCTTGGCCGGGTTGGACCGCGCCATTTTTACCGATGATTACCGCAGGGTGGTCTACGGGGCTGAAATCGATATAGTTATCGAGCTGATCGGTGGGGAATATCCGGCCTTTGACTATATTAAGGAGGCTCTTTCCAACGGTAAACATGTAGTCACCGCCAATAAGGAGGTCATGGCCAAACACGGCACGGAATTGCTGTCGATAGCCAAGGAACACCACGCAGGGCTGCGTTTCGAGGCCAGTGTGGGCGGCGGCATCCCGCTCATCTCTCCTTTCCAGAGGGACCTGGTAGCCAATGACATACAGGCCATCTATGCAATTGTTAACGGCACGACCAACTATATCCTTACACGCATGGCGCATGACAAGCTTGATTTCAACCTGGCGCTCAAACATGCTCAGAAACTGGGCTATGCCGAAGCCAATCCAGCCAACGACATCGGCGGGCTGGATGCGGCGTACAAACTGGCCATTTTAACCTCGCTGGGATTCGACATGGATGTGAACTTCGATGAGATATTCTACGAAGGCATATCCCGGCTTAAGCCGCAGGATTTCAGCTACGCCGAGGAGTTCGGCTACGCCATTAAACTGCTGGCCATAGCCAAGAGATCCGACAATCTGGTGGAGGCCAGGGTGCAGCCGGTCCTGATACCGGCCGAATCGCTGCTGGCCAAGGTAGACGGCGTCTATAATGCCATCTACGTCTCAGGCGATCTGGTGGGCAACATTCTCTTTTATGGACAGGGAGCAGGCCCTTCGGCAACCTCCAGCGCGGTTCTGGCGGACGTGATCAATATTGCGCAAAATATCAGCGCCGGACGCGACAACGCGCCGCGCTTCATACCTGAGAAGAAGTCGGGCATCAAACCCATGTCCGAAATCCAGACGCGCTACTATTTTCGCATGAAAGTTCAGGACAAGGCCGGTGTGCTGGCGCGCATCGCCAGCGTGATGGGAGACCAGGCTATTAGTATTTCCTCGGTCAAACAGCAGGAATCAGATGCATCCACCAATACTGCGGAGATCGTTATTATGACGCATCCCGCCCGTGAGAGCGCCGTACAGGATGCCATAAAAGTAATTAACAAGCTACCTGTGGTCAAGGAGATCAGCAATTTCATCAGGGTGGAGGCCATCTGAGATGATTAGAGGAGTTCTGCATCATTACAAAGACCATCTGCCGGTCACCAGTAAAACGCCTATGATCTCAATTGGTGAGGGTGATACCCCGCTGGTCAAGTCGGTCAACCTGGCCAAAGAGCTTGGCGTAGGGGAGCTGTATTTCAAATTGGAGGGCTGCAACCCTACCGGCTCGTTCAAGGATCGCGGCATGGTATTTGCCATCGCCAAGGCCCTGGAGGACGGCAGCAAACAGGCGATCTGCGCATCTACAGGCAATACCAGCGCTTCGGCTGCCGCTTATGGGGCGCGGTTTGGCCTTAAGGTCATTATACTGGTGCCCAAGGGCAAAATAGCCATGGGCAAAATGGCGCAGGCTATCGCCTATGGCGCGGAGATTATCGCCATAGAAGGAAACTTCGACCAGGCGCTCAAGGTTACGCGCAATCTGGCCGAGAGATATCCCATAACCCTGGTCAACTCGCTCAATCCCTACCGCATCGAGGGGCAAAAGACCGCATCGTTCGAGATCATCGAGGACCTGGGAGGTCCTCCTGATTACCTCTTCATACCGGTGGGCAATGCAGGCAACATCACTGCTTACTGGAAAGGATTCAAAGAATGGAGGGATAAGGGAAAAGTCGATAAGTCGCCCGTAATGATGGGATTCCAGGCGGAGGGCGCAGCGCCCATTGTGAAAAATATGATCATCGAGGCGCCACAGACCATAGCCACGGCCATCCGCATCGGCAATCCGGCAAGCTGGAAGGGCGCGACTGCCGCCAGGGATGAATCAGGCGGGATGATTGATTGCGTAACCGACGATGAAATTCTGGCGGCATATAAGATGATGGCCGCAAGAGAAGGCATATTCGGCGAGCCGGCATCCGCCGCACCGCTGGCAGGCCTGCTCAAGATGATAAAACAGGGCAAGAGCTACAAAGGAAAGAGGATTGTCTGCATCGTAACCGGCAATGGGCTGAAAGACCCCGATATTCCGGTGCGCTATGTGGAACCATTCCCCGAACTGCCGGCTGAACTGTCCGTCATTGAGAAACATCTGGGCTTGAAATAATCTTGCTTCCGTAAGGAGGGCCGACGTCATGTTAAAGGTTGTAGCGGAGGATATTGGCGCTTTCTATCATCATTATCCCAGGACGGCTGCCATAGTGACCGTCAGTTATGAGGGCAGAAGAAATGCCATGGCTGTGGCCTGGCACTGCCCGATATCCTTTAATCCACCGCTCTATGGTATTGCTATTGCGCCAAAGCGCTTTAGCTATAACATGATCTGTGGGGCCGGGCAGTTCGCCGTAAACTTTATGCCTTTGGACAGTGCGGAAACCATCGCTGCCGTAGGGGGCAGCAGTGGTGGCTTAAGCGACAAGTTTTCGCTGTTCAATCTGCAGGATGCTCCTGCAATTAAAACAGAGGCCCCTATACTAAAAGAATCCTATGCAGCTTACGAGTGTATGGTCTTCGATAAGCGGATTTACGGCGATCACGCCTGGATCATCGGCAGCATTGTGGCAGTGCATACCGACGGCGAAGTATTCAGTGCGGATGGAACATTGGACTTGAATTTATTGCAGCCTGCGCTTTATCTTGGAGCCGAAACCTATTGCGCAGTGGATCAAAGCACGACCAGGGTACTGGACAGGCAAAAATACGGCGGCGGTTGACCTGCTAATAGGAGACATAATGTTAGACGCAGAGAAAATCAGAAAGACCGCCCGGGAGTTTATCGAGGCCATCGGTGATGATCCTTCGAGAGAGGGATTAATTGACACGCCGCAGCGCCTGTCGGAGATGTACGCCGAGCTTTTCTCGGGCATTGATATGGACGCAAGGGAGGTGCTTTCCACCGGTTTCTCGGCCGGGCATCATGAGATGGTTATTGTGCGAGATATCCCCTTCTACTCGATGTGCGAGCACCATTTTCTCCCGTTCTATGGTGTTGTTCATATAGGGTATATACCCAATGCCAAAGGATGGGTGGTGGGTGTATCCAAACTGGCCAGGGTGGTTGAGATATATTCCAGGCGGCTGCAATTGCAGGAGCGCATGACCAAGCATATTGCAGACGTGATAATGGAGTCGCTCAAGCCCGATGGGGTGGGTGTGGTGATTCACGCAGAACATCTGTGTATGGTTATGAGGGGTATTAAGAAGCCGGGCAGTAATGTGATAACCTCTGCCATGCGTGGTATTTTTGAGAAGAGGGCGGTTACCAGGGCGGAATTCCTCTCGCTGGTGCAGGGTAAATAGACTATTCGTGTCGCAGGGATTCAATGGGATCCAACCTGGCTGCGCGGAAGGCGGGATAGGTTCCTGATACGATACCTGTGCAGATGGCTACCAGTAGCGCCATAGCCACGATGTCCAGAGAGATGGGAGCGTTTACCGGCATGTTGTTCATCATCTGACCCCTGATGGCCAGAGAGCCGATACCTGCCAGGCCAAGTCCCAGAATGCCACCGGATAGGCTTAGCAGTGCTGATTCCACCAGAAACTGAGCCAGGATATCTCGCCGTTTGGCGCCGATAGCCTTGCGTATGCCGATCTCCCGGGTGCGCTCTGTAACCGACACCAGCATGATGTTCATGATGCCGATACCGCCCACGATTAGAGAGATGCTGGCCACACTGCCTAAGAAAACCTGGAAGATGGCCATGGATTCATTCATACGCTTGAGTATCTCCTGCATATCGATGACGTTGAAATCGTTGTCCTCCCCTTCTCTGATGTGGTGGCGCTGCCGCAGTATCTCGGTGATTTGGTCTCTGGCTGAACTGATGGCATCCGTTTTAACAGCTTCAACCACAATAGTCTGCACGGGATGTCCCAGAGGTCCCGTTTCCACTCCGAAATGGGACTGCATGGTACTGAGAGGGATCATGATGAAATTGTCGGCGCTGGTGCCCATGAATCCTCCCCGCGATTCGCACACTCCGATCACCTCAAATTTACGACCCCCAATGCGCACGGTTTCACCCACCGGATCGGCCGTAGCGAAGAGATCCTTGGCTGCTTGGGCTCCTAATATGGCAACACTGTTATTCCTGCGCATATCGCTATCGCTGAAGAAGTTGCCCCTGGCAATCTTGTAGTTAAGTATTTTTTGGATATCCAGGGTAGAGCCCATGATGTTGATAGTCCTAATCTGGTTTCCGTAAACTGTCTTGAGCATCTTGGAATACATGGGAGCCACCGCAGCTACTGCGGGAGCTTTGTTGCTGTTGGTTAAAGCTTCCGCATCCTCCTGGGTGAGCGTACCCTCGGGTCTCATGCCGCCCATGGTTTGCCGGGTTGAGCCGGAAACATAAATGGCATTGGCCCCCATGTTTTCGAAGACGGTTGCCATCTGCTGCTGCTGGCCGCGTCCGAAGGAGACCAGAAAGACCACGGCGCCCACACCTATAACGATACCCAGTATGGTCAGGAAGGAGCGCATTTTATTGGAGATCAGGGCCTGCCAGGAGGACAGCAGGTACTCCAGAAAGCTCAACGTACCTTCTCCTGGACGATGCTTCCATCGCGCAGGTAGATGGTGCGTCCGGTGTAGGAGGCGATATCCTCCTCGTGAGTGACTATTACTATGGTTATTCCTTTCTTGTTAAGTTGCTGCAGAAACTGCATGATGCTGTGACTGGTGCGTGTATCGAGATTACCTGTGGGTTCATCGGCCAGGATGAGGGGAGGATCGTTAACCAGGGCGCGAGCTATGGCCACGCGTTGCTGTTCGCCTCCCGACATTTCGCTGGGCTTGTGATGGGCGCGCTGGGTGATGCTTACTGCTTCCAGGGCTGCCATGGCCCGCTTATGCCTGCCTTGTGCTCCGCTGTAGATAAGCGGCAGCTCCACGTTCATGACGGCGTTCAGCCTGGGCAGCAGGTTATATGACTGGAAGACGAATCCGATTTTTTTATTACGCACCGCGGCAAGTTCATCATCGCTCATGCGACTGACGTCTATGCTATCCAGCTCGTATTTGCCCGCATTGGGACGATCCAGGCAACCCAGCAAGTTCATCATGGTAGATTTACCGGAGCCCGAAGGCCCCATAATAGAAACCATCTGTCCGGACTCGATATCCATGCTGACGTGGTTGAGTGCATTGACCTGTACATCGCCTATTCTATATATCTTGACGATGTTCTCAAGATGGATCATGGACATGATGACTCAATTCCCTTCGGAAACGATGCTTACTTAATAGCTTCGATGAGGACCTGCTCACCTTCGTTCAGCCCGGATATGATCTCGGTGTTCTTCTTGTTCTGTACGCCGGTTTTCACCGGGCGCTTCTCTGTTTTGGCCGAGGAGGCGTCTATGACGACGTCCACCCAGTAATCGCCGGACAGGCCTTTGATGGCGCGGTTGGGCACCTGCAGCACATCTTCACGCATGCCTGTGATAATATCAGCAGTGGCCGTCAGCCCCCCTCTCAGCCCTTCGGTGTCCTCATCCTTGTCCAGGTAAATCTCCACGGGGAAATTGACCACGCCGGACTGAAGCGCGCCGAATGGCGATACGAAGCGCACACTACCCTTCAGATCTCTGCCGGGCAATGCATCCACCTTGATAATGGCGGACTGGCCGACAGACACCTTGGTGATATCGATCTCATCTATAATACCTTTCATCCTGATGGTTTTAGTGTCCACCAGGTACACCGCCGTCTTCGAGGCATAGTCGAATTGTGAAAGCTGGTCGTTGCTTTTTACGTCGACGGAAACGACGGTACCGTCGAAAGGCGCGATGATTTCTGTTTTCAGCAGTTCTTGCTTGGCTTTGTCGAGATTGATCATGGCTGTCTCGATAGCGATGTTGTAGTCTCGCAACGTCTGTGTATTAAGACCGGAACGGTAGATCGTCTCACTCTCGTCAAGTATCATGTTGCTCATGCGCAGGTCATGTTCCGCCATGCGCAGCATTTCGGCCGCCTTAACCCTGTCGAAATCATCCTGATAGAACATATCCTGAAGTTCGTAGAGAGAGTCGAGCACCTGACGGGAAATGGCCAGCGAGGTGGAAGTATCAGGGTAGGTGTAAGCCCCCGGCAGGCGCGAGTTCTGTTTGACGATTGTATGAGCGTCTTCCAATTGTGTTGACATGCTATCCAGAGTCTGCGCCACCCCGGTGTAGTCACCGTCCTCCAGCAGTTTTCGAACATGATCAAGGCTGTCGATCTGATCCTCCAGAGCAGTCACGATCTTTTTCAGCTCCGGATACGACGCTATAGGTTGATTAAGGATATCGTCGTATTGTGTCTGAAAGGTGTCCAACTTGGGATCGGCGTAAACCGACCTTGCAGCATCAAGGTCATACCTGGCCAGTGAAATACTGGATGCGGCATCTGAGTATTTCCCTTCATATATGTAGTCCTCGGCATCCTTTATCTCGCTCTGGGCTTGCTCAAAACGCATCAGAGCGGTGGCCAGAGTATAAAAAGTTGGATAACTTCGTTGACAGCAACCCGACTGTATGACTCTGTTGATGGCCTGTTCCAGGGCGTACTGCATAGCTTTGACATTAAGTAAGAAACTGGTGTTATCCAGCCTGGCTAAAAGAGTGCCGGCCTTAACAGGTTTGCCTTTCAGCTTGTATTGCTCTGCGGGGATATCTTTGACAGTGCCGGGAGTGCCGAATTTAAGCTGTACCTGGTTAGGCATATCGAGGTTGCCGTCTGAGGAAACCGAAAGTATCAGATCGCCGCGAGTAACCGGTGCCATCTGGCTGGGCAGTATCTCCTTTTTTTGCTGGGCACAGGACGGTAAAATAAGGGTCAGGACAATGACCAGCGTGAGGGCCGGTAGTATTTTTTTACTCATTGCAGGTTCTCCATCTAAACGTTTCTATCGCATAAGGGCGGCAACCATGTAAAGTTCGCGTAATTCTACATCAGGCGGTCATGTCAAGTAAATCGCTTATTTAATCTCATCGATAATCTCCACCGTCCAATGATCGTTTATCCATACCCCGATAATATCACTCACGGGCAGGCCCCATGATTTAATCAGTTTCAGACAGTCTCTGACCTGACGTATATGTTCCTCTTTGGAAACGGGATTGCCGGCGCAGTCGTAATGCGAAACAACAGCTATGATCTTCGAGCCGTGAGCGTTTACCGATATCTCTACGCGCGACCTGATCGATTTCACATATTCAGCTATTTGCTCCGATAGCAATTTGTCAGGGCCAGGCTCCGTGATCATATCTACGTAATCAAGGCCGTACGTGCTCTTCATCCATGCTATCATTGGCAGTTGAGTACGGCCGTCCATGCAATTGATGGTTGTGCCGAATTTTCCCTTGTTCATAATGGTATATATCCTCCGGTAGTATCGTAATTAAAGTTGTCCGCTGATTCCCAGATAGGCGAAGTAGATGGCAAAGACGATAATGGTCACAAGCGCCACGGCAGCTGCAAAGATGACCACGCGAAAAACCTCGAATTTCTTGCCCAGAAAACTCCCAAGCGATAGTGTGAGGCAGGCTAAAAGAACAGCGGCGAAGATGTATGTCACAGTCTTCGGATCAGGCATAACTACCTCCTGGCTATTTATTTATTATTACATCTGCAATTAAAAGCAGGGCGATGAGTACCGCGCAGATGACTATAAGTAGGACCCAAAAAATAGGCTTACTGGTTAAGCCGGCTGCTTTGGGTTCCTCCCTGCGTTTGCTGGATCTTTCGGAAAAGGGTTGAGTTTCAAACGCTTTTTGCGGGACAACCGGGATAGCGGCCTCTGCTGCGGCACGTGGTGGAGTGCCCCAGTTAAAGATAGTATGGCAGTTGGGGCAGGCGGGATAGCGGTTGTTCAACGGGCTGCCGCATACAGGGCAGTTGTAAACAAAGGCCTGGCCGCATTCGCTGCACTCGGGCTCCCCCAGGGCGTTAAGAGTGCCGCAAATGGGACATTGAAAGCTTTGAATCATGATCGCTCTATTTCCATATTTTCGAACAACGACTATTGCACAAGCGTGATGAAGTAATAGGCTGAGTACATTGCGTAGCAGACCACCGCCACCAGGGCAATAACCCCGGCAAATGTGACCACTTTGCCCGGGCCGGTCTTCTTGCCCGCGAAGGCGCCCAGCGCCAGAAAGACGCAGAAGCCCAAGATGCTGAACAGGATTAGGGCCAGCGACTGTGCATTAGGCATTTGATCCTCCTCTAAAGCAAAATGTCTAGGCTATTGTATTATTCTCCCATAATCTGCAAAATGATCTCACGTGACCTGGGGCGTGTATCGAAATCGATGATAACGATCTGTTGCCAGGTGCCCAGCGTCAGGCGTTTATTGATGAATGGGATCGTTATGGAGGGGCCGAGCAACGAGGCGCGTACGTGCGAGTGACCGTTGCCGTCTCCCCAAGCCTTGTTATGCTCGTAGTTGATCTCTTCGGGTATGATGCGCTGCCACATATCCTTCATATCGGCGACCAGGCCCGGCTCGAACTCCACGGTTGTAATCCCGGCAGTTGACCCGGGTATAAATACCGTGACCACGCCGCTGTTAATCCCGGAATTATTTACCTCACGTGCTATCTCCGAGGTTACATTAATGGTTTCGCCCCGACCGCCGGTGCTCGCTTGTATCCTCTTACAACTGACAGTCATATGCTAACCTCCTGCCATATTATATCCTTTATATCGAAAACGGGCCCTTCCCGGCAAACCCTTTTCATCCCATGCGTTGTCCTGATACTGCAACCGTAGCAGGCGCCGACGCCGCAGCCCATACGAACTTCCAGCGAAACCTGAACCGTTTTGGCCCGGATCTCCGGCATTGCGGCCAGCTTACTTAGCATGGCCTGCGGGCCACAGGCAAAGATCTGGTCCGTTCCTTCCAGGTATTCCGGCAATATATCAATCACGAAACCTTTCTTACCCGTACTACCATCGTCGGTCGTGATCACGTGTGTAGCTCCTGATGGTAACATATTTTCAGGTATTATTCCTGCTGCGCTGCGGGCTCCTAATAGCAGCGTTACCTGCCTGCCACGTAATAATGCCTGCTCGGCCAGGAATCCCAGCGGCGCAATGCCGATGCCGCCGGCAGCAAGAAGTATACTCTTCGACCTTTCGTCTACATGAAAATTGTTACCCAGTGGACCGATGATATTGATTATTTCTCCTTCTTCTAAATGGGATAGCCAGGGCTTTCCTTTTACTCCCATAGGTATCGGTTCCGTTGGACGATGTAAATTTATTGTGCTGTTTAGAATAGTCTCGTCAGTAACAGAGTAGAGGAAAAACACTTTTTCTTCATTCACTGTGTGGATGCTAAGCGGGCGTCTGAGTAGAGTATCTAGCCCACATTTCAGCATGCAGAACTGCCCAGGTCTGGCTTCAGCTGCAATTGCGGGCGCGTTTACCTGTAATAGGAAATATTTGGCGCCCGGATACTCCAGCACCAGCCTATTGCATATGACCTCAGCTTCTATTTGGTACAATTCAATACCGTTACTTTATATCCTGGTGATAATTTTGCAGCGATTTAACGCCTGGCCTGTGCTGCTGATAGGCCTCTATGCCCAGCACCGCAGCTGCAGCGGCGGCAAGGGTGGTGATATATGTCACCTTGTACTTGATGGCGGTCTTGCGAATATAAGAGTCGTCGTACTTGCTGAGCTTGCCGCTGGGTGTATTGACCACGAGCTGTATCTCGCCGTTCATGATGCCATCGATGATATTAGGACGGCCTTCATGTTGCTTATTTATCACCTCCGATTCCACTCCGTAGCCGGCCAGGAAATCATGAGTGCCCCTCGTAGCTTTAATGCGGAAGCCGAGATCCCTGAATTGCTTCGCTACATTTAGGGCCGTGGGTAGCTCCTTGCTGTTGAGGCTGAGGAGAATGGTGCCGCTGTCCGGCAGGCGTTGCCTGGCCGCCTCCTGCGCTTTATAGAAAGCCATGCCGAAAGAGTCGGCCATGCCCAGCACTTCGCCGGTGGACCTCATCTCGGGGCCGAGCACGGGGTCTACCTCGGGGAACATATTGAAAGGGAAGACGGCTTCTTTGACACCATAATGCGGTATATTGCGGTGTACCAGACCGAGTGTCTCAAGCTTCTTTCCCAGCATGAGCTGCGTGGCGATACGGGCCATGGATACATTGCAGACCTTGGATACGAGGGGAACGGTTCTGGATGCTCTGGGGTTGGCCTCCAGTACGTAGACGGTATCCTGCGCGATAGCGTATTGCATATTCATGAGGCCGACCACGTTAAGCTCACGGGCTATACGGGAGGTATAGTCGAGAATAGTCTGCTTGTGCTTGTCCGCTATGCTCAACGGTGGAATGATGCAGGATGAATCGCCTGAGTGTATGCCGGCCAGCTCGATATGCTCCATGATGGCGGGCACAAAGGTGTCGGCGCCGTCGGCTATGGCGTCGGCTTCGGCCTCTATGGCATTCTCCAGAAACTTATCGATTAGGATGGGACGGTCGGGCGTTACCCCAACGGCTGCGCTGACATATTCACGCAACATCTCTTCGTCGTGTACGACCTGCATACCCCGCCCTCCCAGTACGTAGGAAGGACGTACCATAAGCGGATATCCGATGCGGCGTGCGACCGTGAGGGCTTCCTCTATATCGATGGCCATGCCCGACTCAGGCATGGGGATTTTCATCTTCAGCATCATTTCCCTGAACCTGCCGCGGTCCTCTGCCAGGTCGATTATCTCCGGAGTTGTGCCGAGTATCTTTACTCCGCACCGGCTCAGCTCCTCGGCTATATTAAGCGGAGTCTGGCCGCCGAACTGCACGATTACACCTTCAGGCTGCTCTTTTTCCCAGATGCTGAGCACGTCCTCCACTGTCAGCGGTTCGAAGTACAGCTTGTCGGAAGTATCATAATCGGTTGATACTGTCTCGGGATTGCAGTTGACCATGATGGTCTCATATCCTTCATCCCGTAAGGCAAAGGCGGCATGCACGCAGCAGTAATCGAATTCTATACCCTGTCCGATGCGGTTAGGCCCGCCGCCCAGCACCATCACCTTTCTGCGGCTGCTGCTCTGCGTCTTATCCGGGGCATTGTAGGTGGAGAAGTAATATGCCGCGTTCTCCACACCGCTTACAGGTACGGGCTCCCAGGCTTCCTTCATGCCGAGCGCCAGCCTCTGCTCGCGCACCGTTTTCTCGGGAATTTGCAGAAGCTGGGCGAGGTATTTATCGGCAAATCCATCCTGCTTTGCCCGTCTGAGCATCTCGTCCGGCAGCGGCTTGCCTTTAAATATGCGGACCTCTTCTTCAAGTTCGACCAGTTCTTTCATCTGCTGGATAAACCATTCCTTGATGTAGGTCAGTTTATGCAGGGAGCGAACGCCGGCTCCCTTGCGCAGAGCCTCGTACATTATGAACTGGCGCTCGCTGGAGGGCTCTTTTAGCATGGACATCAGCTCAGCCAGAGTTCTATCATTAAAATCCCTGGCGAATCCCAGGCCGTGCCTGCCGGACTCGAGAGACCTGATGGACTTTTGTAGCGCTTCCTTGTAGTTTTTGCCGATGCTCATAACCTCGCCCACAGCGCGCATCTGGGTACCCAGCTTGTCCTCGGCGTCCTTGAATTTTTCGAAAGCCCAACGGGCGAACTTGACCACAACATAATCGCCGGATGGCGTGTATTTCTCCAGGGTGCCGTCACGCCAGTAGGGTATCTCATCCAATGTAAGACCGGCAGCCAATCTGGCGGATATTAGTGCGATGGGAAATCCGGTGGCCTTGGAAGCCAGCGCTGAAGAACGCGAAGTGCGTGGATTGATCTCAATCACCACCACACGGCCGGTTTTAGGATCGTGGGCAAACTGGATGTTCGTACCGCCGATGACACGTATGGCCTCAACGATTTTGTAGGAATACTCCTGCAACCTCTTCTGCAGTTGAGTATCTATGGTCAGCATAGGCGCCACGCAGTAAGAATCGCCGGTATGCACGCCCATTGCATCGACATTTTCGATAAAACAGACGGTGATCATCTGGTTCTTGGAATCGCGTACTACCTCGAGCTCGAGCTCTTCCCAGCCAAGCACCGATTCTTCGATCAGCACCTGGCCAATCAGACTGGCGGCAATACCTCGGCCGGCCACAGTGCGCAGCTCTTCCACGTTGTAGACCAGCCCACCTCCCGTGCCGCCCATCGTATAGGCCGGTCTAACCACCACCGGGTAGCCCAACTCGGAAGCTACCCGCTCGGCGTCCTCGATAGAATAAACTGCTTCGCTTTTAGGCATATCAATGCCCAGACGGTTCATAGTGTCCTTGAAGGCTATGCGATCTTCGCCGCTGCGTATGGCATCGACATCTACGCCGATCACCTCGACGCCGTATTTTTCAAGCACCCCCTCTTTGGCCAACTCGGCGCTGAGGTTGAGCCCGGATTGACCTCCCAGATTGGGCAACAGGGCGTCCGGCCTTTCTTTTTCGATGATCTTCTCCATCATGTTTACAGTGAGCGGCTCAATATATGTAATATGTGCCATGCCCGGATCGGTCATAATGGTGGCCGGATTTGAGTTGACCAGCACGATCTCGTAGCCCAAACCCTTGAGGGCTTTACAGGCTTGAGTGCCGGAGTAGTCGAATTCACAGGCCTGGCCTATGATGATGGGGCCAGATCCGATGATCATTATTTTCTTTATATCGTTTCTTCGCGGCAAGTATAGCCTCCGTACGAAATTTCAGTCAGTTTAAATACTCGTTTTGGGCACATGAAATCTGCTTAAGGTCGCCGTGCAAGATTATAAAAGCAGCGTTCCCGGCCATGGTAATTAATCAATCTTGAGAGAATTGTGGCGGAAGGCCAAAAATCCGCCACTGATGGTGGCCACAACCATTCCCTTCAATTTACAGCCATCGAACGGTGTATTCCTGCCTTTTGAAAAGAATTCTTTAGCGTCGACCGTCCATTCGTATCCTGTATCCAGCAGTGTCAGGTCGGCGCGCGTGCCCGGATTAAGCGTCCCCGCGCCGTTTTTCAAGATGCTCGCCGGACCTGTGGTCAGGCAGGTCAGGAGGGCAGTCAGGCTGATTTTGCCCGTATGTACCAGAGACATAAGAGCGCCGAATGCGGTCTCGAATCCGATGATACCGGATACGGCATTCTCAAATTCGCAGAGCTTTTCCTCGACGGTATGAGGAGCATGGTCTGTGGCTATCACATCGATCGTGCCATCTGTTATACCCCGTATCAATGCTTCTACATCAGCGGGCGACCTCAACGGAGGGTTAACCCTGGCGTTGGTGTCATAAGCCAGTGAAGATCGCGGATCATCCTGTGAATTCATCACTCTCTCGTGTGTCAGTGTAAGATGGTGTGGAGTGACATCGCAGGTGACCTTCAGTCCTCTGCATTTGGCATCTCGTACAAGCTGCACCGAGCCGGCGGTGCTGATGTGAGTCACGTGCAGTTTAGCGCCCGTCCGTTCGCACAATGCAATGTCGCGCGCCACGATTGTATCCTCGGCGGCTGCGGGTATACCCTTGAGGCCGAGCCTGACGGCAACCCATCCTTCGTTCATGTGTCCTCCCTGCGATAGATCGACATCCTCGCAGTGATCGA
>JAFGHL010000073.1 GCA_016930155.1 Dehalococcoidia bacterium
CCGAGGTTGAGCTGGGATACAGCGAGCAGGCGGCCGTGGATGAGGCTAAACGATGTTACAAATGCCATTACAGGCTGAAGCTTTCGCACCCGCCGGCGCCGCCGGTCAAGGTCAAATCTTTTTGAGGAGAGGCGCGCATGTTTAAAATTATAGCCAGCGAGAAGCTGACGCCGGTGATCGATCTGTTCAAGATCGAAGCCCCTGCCATAGCTAAAAAGGCCAGAGCCGGCCAGTTCGTAATTATACGTGTCGACGAAGCAGGCGAGCGCATACCGCTGACGCTGGCCGACTGGGACGCAAAGGAAGGTACGATCACCCTCGTGGCCATGGAAGTGGGCACCTCAACCAAAAAACTGGGACAGATGAAGGCCGGGGACAGCCTGCATAACCTGGTCGGCCCCCTCGGACTGCCCTCCGACATAGAGAAATTCGGCACGGTTATCTGCGTGGGAGGCGGCGTGGGCATCGCACCCATCTACCCCATCGCACGGTCCTTAAGGGAAGCCGGCAACAAGATCATCTCCATCATCGGGGCGCGCAACAAGGACCTGCTCTTCTGGGAAGACCGCATGAAGACCGTCAGCGACGAGTTGATCGTCACCACCGACGACGGCTCCTACGGACGCAAGGGGCTGGTCACCGAGCCGCTCAAGGAGAAGCTGGAGCAGGGCAAGATCGACAGAGTCATCGCCATCGGCCCCGCCATCATGATGAAGTTCTGCTCTCAGACAACCAAACCTTTCAACGTCCCCACCATCGTCAGCCTCAACTCGATCATGGTGGACGGCACCGGCATGTGCGGCTGCTGCCGCGCATCCGTGGGAGGAACCACCAAATTCGCCTGCGTGGACGGCCCCGATTTCGACGGGCACCAGGTGGACTGGAACACGGTATTCGACAGGCAGAAGGTCTATCTCAAGGAAGAAAAAGACTCCCTGGACAGATGGGAATCATGCCAGTGCGGCAAATCTTAAGGGAGGCGGAAGTTGGAAGAAAAACCTAAATCGAAAATCAATCTCAACCGCATAGACATGCCGCGCCAGGACCCCAAAGTGCGGGCGCATAACTATAACGAAGTGGCCCTGGGCTACACCGACGAAATGGCCGTGCAGGAGGCCTCACGCTGCATACAATGCCCCAAGCGCCCGTGCGTGGCGGGCTGTCCCGTCAACGTGGATATACCCGAGTTCATCAAGGCCGTGCGAGACAATAATATGGAGGAATCGGTCAGAATCCTTAAAGGGAAAAACGCGCTGCCCGCCATCTGCGGCCGTGTTTGCCCGCAGGAGACACAGTGCGAGCAGGTGTGCTCGCTGGGCAAGAAGGGGGCCCCGATAGCCATCGGCAGGCTGGAAAGGTATGTCGCCGACTGGGACCTGGCGCATAAAAAGGAAACAAAGGTTGAATTGCCCCCGCCTACAGGCAAAAGGGTGGCCGTCATCGGCTCCGGACCCGCCGGGCTTACCGCCGCCGCCGACCTGGCCAGGATGGGACATAAGGTCACCGTTTACGAAGCCCTGCACACGGCAGGCGGCGTGCTGATGTACGGTATCCCCGAGTTCCGCCTGCCCAAGAATGTGGTTCAGTCCGAAGTTGATTATGTAAAATCGCTGGGTGTGGATATACAGCTCGACTCTGTAATGGGTAAGCTGGCGACGGTGGACGAGCTGCTGGAGAAGGACTTCGACGCAGTCTTCCTGGGCACGGGCGCCGGGCTCCCCATGTTCCTGGGCATACCCGGCGAGAACCTCAACGGCGTTTACTCGGCCAATGAGTTCCTCACGCGCGTCAACCTGATGAAAGCCTATCTTTTCCCGGAGTACGATACGCCCATCAAGATTGGAAAACAGGTGGCGGTGATCGGTGGTGGAAACGTCGCCATGGACTCCGCCAGGTGCGCCCTCAGGCTGGGCGCGGACAAGGTCTATATCATTTACCGCCGCTCGCGCACCGAGATGCCTGCGCGCCACGAGGAAGTTGAGAACGCCGAGGAGGAAGGTATCATCTTCAAGTTCCTCACCAATCCCAAACAGATCATCGGCGACGATAAGGGCTGGGTCAAGGCCATGGAGTGCTATGAGATGGAGCTGGGAGAGCCCGACGCCAGCGGCAGACGGCGCCCGATAACCAAACAGGGCAGCGAGTTCATCATCGATGTCGATGTGGTCGTGGTCGCGCTGGGCACCACGCCCAATCCGCTCATACCGGCCACCACCAAAGGGCTTGAGGTGACCAAACACGGCACGGTGGTCGCGGACGAGCAGTCCGGCAAGACCGTCAAGGACCGTGTCTGGGCGGGCGGAGACGTGGTCACGGGCGCAGCAACGGTGATCAGCGCCATGGGCGCAGGGAAAAGGGCCGCCGCCTCGATACACGAGTTCCTGATGAATCAAACGATGTAGGGACAGGTCTTTAGACCTGTCCGCAAGAGCGGGCGCACCTGAAAGTATGCCCCTACAGTAGGGGCGGGTTTTTAAACCCGCCCGCATTACCAGATAACATTTATTGACAGGCAGACAGCGTATCGTTTATTATGGTAACAATTGAATATTGCAAAGGCTGTGAACGGGAATAGTAGTTCCTGCAGCGAAGGCCACAGAGAGTCAAGCAAGGTGAGAGTTGACGCCGGAGCGGGGATTGAATGGACCCGGGAGCCGCAAACCGAAAGGGAAGTACCTGAGTAGGCTTTGACGCAGGGATAGCGTGATCACAATCCAGGGTATCGCCGCTAACACGGCCGTACCTGCCAGAGATGGTCCGGCAACGGATCAATAAGGGTGGCACCGCGAAGCTAAACCTCTCGCCCCTTAGGCGAGAGGTTATTTTATTATATGGAGGTCTAAAAGGAATGGAATTGAATATGTGGCCCGGCGGGGCCGAAAATTTGGTCTGATAAACCGGCATACATGTACAGATATATAAAAAATATTTAAAGAGGTGAAAAAATGGCGAAAAAATTAACAAAATTCATTCTCCCTGAAAAGGACATGCCGACTTCCTGGTACAACATACTGCCCGATCTGCCCGAACCCATGCTCCCGATGCTCCACCCGCAGACGCACGAGCCTACCATACTGCCTCCACCACTCTTCCCGGCGGCACTGAACGAACAGGAGTTCAGCAAGGAACATACTATCGAAATCCCCGACGAGGTGCTGGACATCTATAGGATGTATCGTCCCACACCGCTTATCCGCGCTTTCAGGCTGGAGAAGGAGCTGGGCACGCCGGCACAGATATTCTACAAGTATGAGGGCGTCAGCCCGGCCGGCAGCCACAAGCTGAACACCGCCATCGCGCAGGCCTACTACAACAAGAAGGCGGGCATCAAGAGGCTGGCGACCGAGACGGGCGCGGGACAGTGGGGCAGCGCCCTTTCATTGGCCTGCGCCTTCTTCGGACTCGAATGCAAGGTTTACATGGTTAAGGTCAGCTACAACCAGAAGCCTTACCGCCGCATCATGATGGAGACCTGGGGCGCCAAATGCGTAGCCAGCCCCAGCACGGAAACCAACATCGGCAAACAGATACTGGCCGAGGACCCCAATTCACCGGGCAGCCTGGGCATCGCCATCAGTGAGGCCTGCGAAGACGCCTTCGGCCGCGATGACACCAGCTACACTCTCGGCAGCGTATTGAACCATGTCATACTGCACCAGTCCATCATCGGCCTTGAAACCAAGAAACAGCTGGAAATGGCCGATGTCGAAGCCGATATCGTCATCGGCTGCGTGGGCGGCGGCAGCAACTTCGGCGGATTGGCCGTCCCCTTTGTAAAGGACAAGATCAAAGGCAAGAAGATAGAGATCATCGCCGTCGAGCCCACCGCCTGTCCCAGCATGACCAAGGGGCCGCTGGCCTGGGACCTGGGCGATGTGGCAGGCATGGCCCCCATCGTCATGATGTACACGCTCGGCCACACATTCGTCCCGTCACCCATCCATGCCGGCGGCCTGCGCTACCACGGTATGTCCCCGCTGGTGTCCCACCTGCACAAGCTCGGCCTGATGGACGCCAGGGCGGTCAACCAGAAGTCCACATTTGAAAGCGCAATCCAGTTCGCCCGCTCCGAGGGCATCATACCCGCCCCGGAGCCGGCGCACGCCATCAAGGTTGTAATCGACGAGGCGCTCAAATGCAAAGAATCCGGACAGAAGAAGGTCATCGTCCTGGGATTGAGCGGACACGGTCATTTCGACCTGGCCTCGTACGACATGTTCCTCTCCGGCAAAATGGAAGCCGACGCCTACGACGAAGCCAAGGTGAAAAAGGCCCTGTCGCAATTACCCAAAGTCGATTACGTAGCGAGCAAATAGTATCTATACCGGCACGGCAGGCGGGGATGCGGTTTGTTGCCGTCCACCCCGCCTGCCGTACTTCGTTTAAGCCGGGGGCCTGTTTTGCCCCGTAAATACCTTTGTGCTAAAATCCCAGAACGATTACGATCAGAACAAGGTCATCGAACATGAAATTTTCCGTCGCAACAGCTTTAATACTGGCAGCCATGCTGCTTTTCAGCGCCTGCCGCATCGAATTCTCCACCACTCCCATATCAACACCATCACCCGAGCCCGTCATCAGGGAAGTAGTCCCTCTTGATCCCGGATGGAAATCGCCGGGTCCTGAGGAAAACGCGGCTGTCCTCCCCAATATCGCCGATGTCGTTGAAAAGGGCTACCCCGGTGTTGTCACCATTACGACCGAACAGATCGTCAACGATATGTTCAGCAGGTCACTGCTGCAATCCGGCGCAGGCTCAGGCTGGATACTGGACGGCAGCGGCATCATCGTCACCAACAACCACGTTGTCGAGGGCGCCCGCAAGGTCGTAGTCCAGTTTTCAGACGGCAGGACCAGCGAGGTAACCGCCGACCGGGTTTTCCGCGATCCTCTGACCGACCTGGCCATCATTAAGGTCGACCTGACCGATCTTCCAACCGTATCTATTGGCGACTCCGGCAAGCTCAGGGTGGGCGACTGGGTGGTGGCCATTGGCAATCCACTGGGCAAGGGCATCAAGGCCAAGGAGGGCATAGTCAGCGGCCTCAAGGTCTCGCTCTCACTGGATGAGGATGAGTCGCTTTACGATCTGATCGAGACATCGGCGGCCATCAACGAGGGCAACAGCGGCGGCCCTTTGCTTAATATGAAGGGCGAAGTTATCGGCATCACCAGCGCCAAGATCGCCAAGATAGGAGTGGAGGGCATGGGCTACGCCATAAGCATCAACTCCTCTTTACCCATACTCCAGGAGCTGGTCAATAAAGGCTACATCACGCGGCCCTTCCTGGGTGTGGAACTCTACACTGTAAACGACTACGTCGCATACTACAACGGATTGTCGGTCAAACGCGGGGCCATCATTACCACGGTGCAACCCGGCAGCCCGGCGGCCAGGGCCGGTATGCGCAGACTGGACGTCATCATCCGGTACCAGGGCAAGGAGATCACTACCGCGCCGGAGCTGCTGCGGGAGCTGCGCAGCTCAAAAATAGGCGACGAGATATCGGTTACCTATATCCGGGGAAAGAATACTTATAACGTTACCGCCCTGCTCACCGACAGCCCCCCTCCCAGATAACAACCTGATTTCTTGATGCGCGCGGGGACGGTCAGCTCTGTTTCTTGATAGATAGACTGACCTCAAGCCCGGCCAACTTAAACTTCTCTGTATGCGCAGCAGAATCAGCAGGCTTGTGCAGTATCTCCGTCGACAGCGTCTCCTGTCTGATATAATCCGCGAAATCCTTCATCACGGCCTGCACCTGCTCGCCGCCCTCGTAGCAGGTCTGGATATGATCCGCAATCTCGAGGCCCGCGGACCTTCGCATCGTCTGCAGCCTCCTTACTATCTCCCTGGCAAGGCCCTCTGCCTGCAGCTCCGGGCTGATCTCGGTGACGACGCCGACCTGGTAGTCGCCCTCGACTACCAAAGACAGGTTTTTATCCTCTTTCAGCTCTTCCTCTGTGAATCCCATGTCCTTGACATTCAACTCATCCGTGATCTGAGTGCACAGCTTTTGCAGCGCCTCCTTCTCATGAGACGACCTGGCCTTCACGATCACCTTCGGCAGGGGCTGCCTGACCTTGACAGCGCTCTTCGAGCGCGCCGCCCTGCCCATGCTGCAGACCTTCATCGCCAGCTCAGTACCATCTATAATATCCTGGTCAATCAGGCTCTCATCCGCTACAGGGAACAGCGCCAGATGAACGCTCTCCGGCGCATCCTTATCAACCTTCCTGACCAGGTTCTGATAGATCTCCTCCGCAACGAAGGGGGTGAAGGGCGCAAGCAGTTTCGAGAGCGTCACCAGCGCCTGGTAAAGTGTATGGTAGGCCGAAAGCTTGTCGTCGTCGTTCTGGCTCTTCCAGAAACGCCGGCGGCTGCGCCTGACGTACCAGTTCGACAGGTCGCTGACGAAGGACTCGATCTTCCTGCCTGCCCCGGTGGGATCATATTCGCCCAGCAGACGATCTGTGTCGACTATCAGCTGGTTCAAGCTTGAGATCAGCCACCTGTCCAACTCCGATGTGATTTTGGGTGACTTCTTTCCCGGAACGAAATTGTCGATGTTGGCATAGATAACGAAGAATGAGTAGGTGTTCCATAATGTCATGAGGAAGTTGCGCATGACCTCGACCACCATGTCGGGAGACATGCGCCTGACGTTGCCGGGAGGGCCCGAGGTAAACATATACCAGCGCAGGGCATCGGCGCCGGAGGAATCGAGAACGGTCCAGGGATCCACCACGTTTCCTTTGGTTTTGCTCATCTTCTCTCCCTGCGCGTCCAGTATATGGCCCAGGCAGATAACGTTTTTGAAGCACGGCTGGTCGAATATCAGCGTGGACAGCGCGTGCAGGCTGTAGAACCATCCCCTGGTCTGGTCCACGGCCTCGGATATGTAATCGGCGGGGAAGCTCTGCTTGAAAAGCTCCACGTTCTCAACAGGATAGTGCCACTGGGCAAAAGGCATGGCGCCCGAATCGAACCAGCAGTCGATGACCTCGGGCTGCCTGACCATATCGCCACCACAGGCGGGACAGGTGTAAGTTACATCGTCGATATAAGGACGGTGAAGGTCCATACCGTCCGAGTAACCCTGTAATCCGGGTTTGCCCTTGATCTCCTCCAATCCACCCGGGCACTCGTAGCGGCCGCATTTACGGCAGACCCATATATTCAGGGGCGTGCCCCAGTATCTCTCACGTGAAAAGGCCCAGTCCACGTTGTTGTTTAGCCAGTCTCCGAATCGGCCCTCTTTGATATGCTCGGGATACCAGTTTATCTGCCTGTTCCCGGCAATCATCTCATCCTTCCTGGCGGAAGTCCTGATGTACCAGGTCTTCTTGGCGTAATAGACCAGGGGCGCGTCGCAGCGCCAGCAGAACGGGTAGGTGTGCGTGATTTTGACCGTCTTATAAAGCAGGCCGCGCCTTTCTAGATCGGCCAGTATATCGGCATCGGCGTCTTTAACGAATTTTCCGGAAAAAGAGTATTTGCCGGTTATATTGCCGGCCAGGTCCACCTGCTGCACGAAATCGAGATTGTTCTCCAGCCCGGCCTGGAAATCCACTTCGCCGAAGGCCGGCGCGATATGCACTATGCCCGTGCCGTCCTCCATCGAGACGAAATCGGCGGTAATAATCTTATAGGTGAGGTCTGCAACCGGCTCCTGCACGTCGAACTGCCCCTGCTGGCCTTCCTTTGCGCGCTTCCTCTCGACGCCATATTCGTGAGGGTTATATAGAGGGTAATAGAGCGAGCCTGCCAGCCAGCCTCCCTTGAACGTCTTGAGCGCAGGCCGGCCGCCCAGTCCGGCCTGCTCAACCAGGGCCTGTGCAAAAATCAGATACTCATCATCCAAAGGGATGACGGCATAATCAGCGTCCTCCGCCAGGGCCAGCGACGTATTGCCGGGAAGCGTCCAGGGGGTTGTCGTCCAGGCCAAAAAGTAGACCTTGCCCTTCGACACCGCATCCGCCAGCGTGAGACCGCCGGACTTATCGGAAGCCACGGATGGCGGCAGTGAATGAATCTTGAATTTCACGTACACGGACGGGTCGACCGTGTCATCCTTGTATCCGAGGGCCACCTCATGTGAACTGAGCGAAGTCCCGCAGCGCGGGCAGTGGGGCGTCACCTTGTAACCCTGATAGATGAGGTCCTTGTTCCAGAGCCTGCTGATAGCCCACCAGCCGGATTCGATGTATGAGTTGTCCAGCGTCACATAGGGATGCTCGATATCCAGCCAGAAACCGATCCTCTCGGTAAGAAAATCCCACTGTTTGAGATACTTGAATACGCTTTCACGACAGAGGGCATTGAATTTTGCCACTCCGTATTCCTCGATTTGAGCTTTGCCCGTGAAACCGAGTTGTTTCTCGACCTCGAGCTCGACCGGCAGGCCGTGCGTGTCCCAGCCGGCCTTCCTCGGCACACAAAATCCCTTCATGGTCTTATAGCGTGGTATAACGTCTTTGAAGACGCGCGAGAGGACATGGTGGATGCCGGGATTGCCGTTGGCGGTAGGAGGACCTTCGTAAAAAATATACCTGGGGGAAGAAGATCTGGCTTCTATGCTCTGCTCAAAGATTTTTCTGTCGCGCCACAGGTCGAGAATTCTCCTCTCCAAATCAGGGAAGCTGACCTTGCTGTTAACGGGCTGGAACATGGACTACTTTTTCCTTGACTGGATTACCACACGGCGCCCGTCCCCTTCTCCTGTGCTCTGGGTCATAATGTCAGGATCATCGGCCAGAGTTATATGCACAATCCTTCTCTCATCGGGAGGCATGGGTTCCATGGTAATAGGACGCCTTCTCCTGGCAACCTGCTCGGCCAGACGAAGCGCAAGCTTCTTGAGAGACTCATAATGACGTTTTTTATACCAGTCCACGTCGACGTTGACAGATATCCATTTTTTCAGTTTCTCAGCAACGATCAGCCTGACCAGATATTGCAGAGACGACAGGGCCTGCCCTCTGCGACCAATCAGCACTCCCAGGTCGTCTCCCTCGATGTTCAGTGTAATGGGAACTCCATCGTCACCAGACCCGGTAACGTCCACCGTGGCCTGAATGCCCATAGCACGCAGGATATCGCTCAACACCTGCCGCGCTGTACCGGCCGCGTCATTGCCCGCGCCGGGCTGCCTATCATCGTCTTCCAGCAGAACTACCTTGATTCTGGCATCCTCGGCGCCCACTCCCAGCACACCTGATTTACCCTTCTTGATCACGATGATGTCGACTTCTTCGCGGGCGACACCGAGCTGCAGGAGGGCAATTCTGGTCGCCTCCTCCACCGTTTTAGCGCTCAGTTCTAATTCTTTCAATTCTATCCCTTCTTTTTATCTCCTTCTTTGAGTGCCCTGGAGGGCTGTTCCGCCGCTTTCTGAGTTGCGCTCTGAGGCTGAGGCTGAGCCTGAGGCTGCCGGAAAGACGGGAAGGTGAAATAACCCCAGCCTCCCGCCACGAAGTACTGGATGATTATGCCGATGATATTGGATACCACCCAGTAAAGGGCCAATCCACTGGGGAAGGACAAGGTGAAAAAGGCGAACATGAGGGGCATCATCATGGTTGTCATGCTCGACATCTGCTGCTGGCGGGGATCGGTGGCGGGTGGTGTAACCATCTTCTGCTGCACCCACATGGTCAGACCAACCAGTATGGCAAGTATCATGGTCGGGTCAGGCTGCGATAGCCTGAGCCCCAGGAAATTTTCATTGAGCGGTATGGCCTGGTCCACCAGGTCCCAGGGATAAAGATGCTGTGACAATATGAGAAGGTTTTCAGGCGTAGCCGCAAGGGCCTGCATGATGGACTGATAGAGCGCAATCCAGATGGGCATCTGGATCAGCATGGGCCACATGCATCCCAGAGGATTGATGCCGGCCTCCTTGTAAAGGCGCATCATCTCCTGCTGCAGCTTCTTCTGGTCACGCGCATATTTTTTCTGCAGCTCCTGCATCTTGGGCTGCAACTCCTGCATGGCTTTGGTCGACTTTGTCTGCCTGAACGTGAGAGGCATGAGGACTATCCTGACCACAATGGTCAGCACGATGATAGCCAGGCCGAAATTGCTCCAGAGCATCTGGGAAAGGGCGATTAGCCCGTTCAGTACCGGATCGAGTATAGCTACATTCCAAATATCAACCATATAATTAACCTACTTTATCTTTGAAGAAAAATCCCAGTCGATATGGTTCTTCACCGTATCAACTGCGTAGACCTTGTGATCCCGGGCATATATGTAAACCATGTCACCCTCCGCATAAGGATTCCCGTAGACCGTAAAGCCGACCGATATATTACTGATCATGGCACCATTTGTTATATCCAGCTTGTAGAGCGTACCTTTTTCACTCACAGCGAATATATGTTCGTCAGTCACAGCGGGGGTTGACACCATCTGGCCGTCTCCCTCGAATTGCCAGATCTCCCGGCCGTCGGCAGCATCGATCGCATATATCTTTTTGTCCATGCAGGCCGCGTAGATAGTGTTATCGCGAATCACCGGTGTCGCCCAGAACCAGTTGCCGGCCAGGTATTTCCATTTCACCGTACCGTCGGCCTTATCAACTGCATACAGGTTCCTGTCGAAAGTGCCGAAATAAAGCAGCTGGTCCTTTACTGCAAGGGACGATGCAACCGCCGAGGGTATCTTGATGCTCCATACCTCTCTCCCTGTGTCGGCCGCGATGGCATATACATTGCCGCCATAGTTACCGACGTAGAGTATTCCGTTATCCAGAACGGGAGCGGTCCATATCTTGTCGGAGGTCTGAAACTCCCAGATAAAATCGCCTGTGGTGGCATCGAGGGCATAGATTTTACCGTTGGCGCTGCCGAAATACAGAGCCGTCCCGTCGCTAATTATATTGCCGACGATCGCTCCCACCGTTTCGAAGCCTTCTCTCGGGTATATCCACCGGACCACTCCTCGGTTGGCATTGAGGGCATAGACCTTGCCGGTATAGGTGCCCACAAAAACCAGGTCTCCGATTACCAGCGGAGTGGAATAGATGCCTTTTCCGGAGGCCGACGATGACGGGGCGCACATGGCGCCGCAGGTGGATCCCGGCGTGGCGGCTTTGATCGCATATATCCACTCCGTCTCGTCAGGGAAAGTCTTTCCCTCGCTTCGCGCCTGCGGGCTGAGGGCAATTACCGATCCCTCCATGGACCCGAAGCAAATCAACTCGTTATAAGGGGCAAAGCTCGACCATCCCTGTGCCTGAGCGCCCGAACATCCCCCATCCATACCGGGCATACAGCCTGAAACAAATACCAGCAGGAGCACCCCCAGAAGAATAACCATCCTGACCAAATTTCTTACTTTTCTCATATATAATCCTACTAAGTTTTATTCAACCTTAAGCCGGCGTATCACGGAACAGGATCGTAGCCGCGGGGTGTCCAGGGATTACAGCGGCAGATCCTGAGAAAAGTCATCCAACTTCCTTTAAAAATGCCGTATTTCTGTATTGCCTCATATCCATATTGAGAACACGTCGGTGTAAAGCGGCAGGCCGAAGGCGTGACCTTCGATATTGTGCCCTGATACAGCCTAATTGATTTTAGAGCTACCGTTTTCAGCATCTATTACCGTTAAATCCAGGCGATTCAGCAATTTTGTTATCGACCTGTTAATCTCATAATAATCAACGCACGCTACAGGTCGCCGCGCAATCAATACTATATCCCACCCGGGCTTTATCAACATCAGGCGTATATTCTCCTTCAGCAGCCTTCTGATACGGTTTCTGACAGTCGCCTTCCCAATATCCTTGGTTACCGAGAGGCCTAAACGTAAAGCATCCAGGTGGTTGGGAAGAGCTTTTATTACTAGCAGCTTATCCGCTGCGGCTTTGCCAGATTTATATACTGCTAAATACTGAGATCTCCTGGTTAAAGCCAATCTCTTGGCCATTTCAATGCTATACCTGGGTGAGCTTCCAGCGTCCCCTGGCGCGCCTGGCCTTTAAGACAGCTCGCCCACCCTTGGTGGACGCCCGGGCGCGAAAACCGTGCTTCCTGATTCTTGCTCTTTTTTTCGGTTGATATGTCCTCTTGGGCAATTTAATACTCCAGATTTGATTAAGCCTTTTTCTCGGCTCCGCTTATGTTGTAGACATGGTTGGGTGACGAGGGCAGCATGGCCAGAAAACGCGACCTCTTAATGGCCTGGGCCAGCCTGCGCTGATGCCGGGCACAGACGCCGGTGCGTCTCCTCGGCACTATCTTGCCGCGGTCGGAAACAAAGCGCTGTATAAGAGACACATTCTTATAATCGATAGGCGTTTTGTCGGCGCAAAACATGCATACCTTGGGCTTGACAATGAATTTACGCCCTCTCTCCCTTCTCTGTACGGTGTTGGTTTCCATCGGTCTAATAAACTCCTTCTCTTACTATTAAGGATTTAGAAGGGGATATCCTCCGGCTCAATATCACCTTCAATTACACGGGCGTCCTCGGGCGGCAGCTGCGCAGGCCCCTGTTTATCCAGGAAGAGCACCCTGTCTGCCGTCACATCCAGGCTGACCCGCTTCTGTCCGTCCTTGCCGTCATACAAGCGTGTACGCAAATTTCCTTCAACGTAAACCAGTTTACCTTTGTTTAAAAACTGGTTGCATGTCTCTGCCAGCTTTCTCCACGCGCTGATGCGGAACCATTCGGTCTCCTCCTTAAAGGACCCGTCGGGCTGGCGCGTGTTGCGGTTGGCCGCCAGGCTGAAAGTGGTGACTGCAACACCGTCCGCGGTAAACCTCATCTCGGGATCGCCCCCGACCCTGCCAACCAGAATAATCTTGATTAAGCTCGCCATCAACCACCTCCAGAGATCAGCTATTCTCGCGAATGAACAGGTGCCTTAATACATCCTCGGACATCTTCAAACCGGCGTCAAGCTCTTTTAAAGCCGTCTGTTTGATCTGCACTTTTTCGAACACGTAATTGCCTTCCATCTGCCTTTTAATCGGATAGGCAAACCTTCTTTTTCCCCATTGATTCGTCTCGGTAACCGTTCCACCGAGCTTGGTTATCTGGTCGTTGACCTTTCCCAATACCCGGGTGAAATCATCTTCACTCAAGTCTGCATTTAGAATAAAAACCAGTTCGTAACCGGGCACAATAAATCCTCCAAGCAGCGAAATTCTACTGATTATAGCATACAGCCCGATTCCTCAACAAGCTACAAACTCGCGCCGCGGTATTGCATTTTCGTTCAGGCTGTCATATAGTTTTTTAACGGGGAGAACAACATGGAAATCAGCATTATAGGTTTGCCCGGCAGCGGAAAAACAACTGTTTTCGACGCTTTGACCAAATGTTCCGCCGAGCCCAGGCCGCACGGCGGCGCCGGGCTTACCCTCTTTCCGGCAGTAGCCAAGGTGCCGGATGCGCGCGTGCTGAAGCTCAGCGCTATCTTCCATCCTAAAAAGACTACACTGGCCGAGATAAAATACGTGGATTACGCCGGACTTCCCAAAGGGTTCGGCAGGGAGCAGGGGGTCAGCGGGCAGTTTCTCAACAGCCTCAGCACGTCCGACGCCATCCTGCAGGTCGTGAGAGCTTTCAAAGATGAAAATATACCGCATGCAGACGGGAGGATCGACCCGCTCAAAGACATCGAAACGCTGGATATGGAGCTTGTGTTCTCCGACCTGACCATCCTCGAGAAACGTCTGGGCCGGCTCGAATCGGCGTTGAAAATGGGGAAATCCTCCGAACGGGATGCGGCCGTCAAAGAGCAGGCGCTGCTGGTCAAAATCAAGGCTTCACTGGACCAGGGCATACCCATCAGACTGCATAAATTGGCTGCAGACGAATTGCGGGCAATCAGCAATTATCAATTCCTGACGGCCAAGCCGATGCTGATCGTGATCAACATCGGCGAAAAGCAGTTGCCCGAGGCGGAAAGCATCCTTGGCACTCTCAAAGCAGCCTACTCCATGCCCCAGGTGGAGCTTATCTCCATGTGCGGCAAACTGGAAAGGGAGCTGGCTCAACTGCAGGACGATGAGGCGGAGGAGTTCCGCAAGGACATCGGACTGAAAGAAACCGCCTTCGCCGCGGTTATCAGGCATTCCTACAGCCTGCTGGGGTTGATATCTTTCTTCACGGTCGGAGAAGACGAAGTGAAAGCATGGACGGTCAAAGAGGACACGCCCGCCATCCAGGCGGCCGGCAAGATCCACACCGATATCGAGAGGGGTTTTATCAGAGCCGAGGTCATGGGTTATGAAGATTTTATCAAAAGCGGAAGCACGGCGGAGGCGCGCAAGCACGGTTTGCTGAGACTGGAAGGTAAAACCTATGCCGTGCGCGACGGGGATATCATTCATTTCCTGTTTAACGTATAGTATATTTATGCCCCACCTGTCGTGATCTTCCCCTATTAAGTTCACCGCTAAAAACCGCGGTGTTATAATAGTCGGCGATTCTTCCGGCATACTCACTGTTAAGGAGCTTCCATGAAAAAAAGCCACAAGGTCATAGCCTGGTTTGAAGAGATTACAAGGGAAGATATCGGCATCGCGGGCGGCAAGGGCGCCAACCTGGGCGAGATGGTTCATGCCGGTATACCCGTTCCGCCCGGCTTCGTCGTTACCGCCACAGCCTATTACGATTTCCTGGAAGCGACCGACCTGATGGGTGAGATAAGGAAACTGCTGAAGGATGTGGATGCAAACGACAGCAGGGCTCTGCAGGACGCGTCTTACCACATCAAAGAGAAATTCGTCAGCGTGGCCATGCCGGAACATATGGTAAAGGAGATACAGACATCTTACCGCAAGCTGGGAGGCGGGCTGGTGGCGGTGCGATCTTCGGCAACTGCGGAGGACCTTCCGGATGCTTCGTTTGCCGGACAACAGCGCACATTCCTCAACATACAGGGCGAGGAATCCGTGGTCAGGGCAGTGCAGGAATGCTGGGCTTCCCTGTTTGAATCCAGGGCCATTTTTTACCGCCATGAGCAGGGATTCGATCACTTCAAGGTGGGCATAGCCGTACCTGTGCAGAGAATGATCCAGTCGGAGGCCGCCGGTGTGATGTTCACGGTGGAGCCGCTCAGCAGCGACCGCAGCAAAATACTGATCGAAGCCATTTACGGCCTGGGCGAAGCCATAGTTTCAGGCGACCTGACCCCCGATCAGTACACTCTGGATAAAAACAGCCTGTCGGTCCTGGATAAAAAAATCGTCGAGCAGGACTGGTACCTGACGCGCAATCTCGAGGTGAGACCCGACGAACTTGAGACGAATATTAAGGCGCCTGTGCCGCCCAAACTTCAAAAAATACAGAAAATAGACGACCAGGATATCACAGGCCTGGCCGCCATCGGCAAAAGGCTGGAGGAGCATTATAAGACGCCTCAGGATGTCGAATGGGCCAGGGAAGGCGGGAAACTGTATATCGTACAGACCCGCCCCGTCACCACTCTCAATCAACCCCTGGACACCTCCACCGTGGACGAGCTTAAAGCCGAGGCCATCTTAACCGGTGTAGCGGCAAGCCCCGGCGCTGCCAGCGGCGTAGTCAAGATCATCCGTGACCCATCGCAAATCGATAAAATCATAGACGGCGATATTCTGGTGGCCGAGATGACGACACCTGATTTTGTGCCGGCCATGAAACGGGCCGTCGGCATAATTACGGACAGGGGCGGAAGGACCGCCCACGCGGCGATCGTCAGCAGGGAGCTCGGCATCCCCTGCATCGTGGGCACCGAGCGCGCTACCTACCTGCTCAAAGACGGCCAGGAGGTGACCGTCGACGGATCGTCGGGCAAAGTCTATTCGGGCCACGTTGCTATCAAAAGCAAAAAGGCCAAAACCCGGAGCACGTCGGGCGCCCGCATCAAGACTAAAACCAAACTTTATGTTAATCTGGCTGAGCCCGAGCTGGCGGAGAGGATAGCGGAGCGTGACGTTGACGGAGTGGGCCTGTTGAGGGCCGAGTTCATCATGGCCAGGATGGCGGGACACCCGCGCTACATGCTTCACGAAGGCAAGGCCGCCCAATACATGGATGTGCTGACCAAGAATATCACCATGTTTACCCGGGCCTTTCATCCCAGGCCGGTGGTTTACCGTACGACCGATTTTAAAACCAACGAGTACAGGAATTTGCCCGGCGGCTATAAATACGAGGAAACCGAAGAAAACCCGATGATCGGCTACCGGGGATGCTCAAGATATACCCACGAAGTAGAGGTTTTCAGAATGGAGCTCGACGCCATCAAAAGAGTCTGCCAGTCCTACGATAACCTTTACGTCATGATACCCTTCGTGCGCTTTGTATCCGAGATCGTACAAATCAAGAAGATACTGACGGAGGAAGGTTTCTACCAGTTCCCCAAGTTCAAGCTGTGGATGATGGTCGAGGTGCCTTCCAATATCCTGCTCATGGACAAATTTATCGATGCCGGCATCGACGGCATATCCATTGGTTCCAACGACCTGACGCAGCTTATCCTGGGTATAGACCGGGATAACTCCAAGCTTGCCACACAGTTCGACGAAAGGAACGAGGCCGTGATGCTGGCGATCGAAAAAGCCGTGACAACCTCGGTCGGCAAGGGCATCACCTGCTCGATCTGCGGGCAGGCGCCATCAACCTATCCCGAGATAACCGAAAAGCTGGTAAGCTGGGGTATCACGTCGATATCCGTAACGCCTGATATGATCGACGAGACGCGGCAGATCATAGCCGTCGCGGAAGAGAAGCTGGCTGCCCGCAAATAACCTGGCCATGCCGATCAGCATGGTGAATTATTACTCATGTCTGAAATGAACGTCCGACAAAGGCTGGAGCAGGCCGAGGAGAAACTGTCGCCCTGCGCAGCGCGCAGCATTGCCAGCCGCGGCAGGAGGGTTGCCGAGCAGCCGTGCCCTTTGAGAACCGCTTTCCAGCGCGACCGGGACCGCATTATATTCTCCAATGCCTTCCGCAGGCTTAAACACAAGACCCAGGTATTCATCGCGCCCGAGGGCGACCACTACGTCACGCGGCTGACTCACACGCTGGAGGTTTCACAGATAGGCCGCACCATCTCTCGGGCTCTTTGCTTGAACGAGGACCTGACTGAAGCTATTGCTCTCGGCCACGACCTGGGACATACACCATTCGGTCACATCGGTGAAAACGTACTGGATGAACTGGTCCCCGGCGGATTCAAACACTACGAGCAAAGCCTGCGGGTGGTGGATCATATCGAAAACAAGGGCATGGGCCTGAACCTGACCTGGGAGGTGCGGGACGGTATATTGAACCATTCCAAAGGCGACCTCGAGATACTGGAGGAAGGATGGAACACCGTGTCCACCGTCGAGGGCCAGGTGGTGAAGATGGCCGACCTGGTAGCCTACATAAACCACGACGTCGAAGACGCTATCCGCGCAGGTATAATATCCCACTCCGACCTGCCGGCCTCCACGGTCAAGACGCTGGGACAGTCCAATTCAAACCGCATCAACACGCTTGTCACCAACATCGTAGCTTTTTCAGCCCGAAAGATGGACGGAGGCGGCGCCGGCCGGCAGATCATTGGCATGGACCCCGACGTTCTGAACGCGGCCAACGAGCTGCGCGAGTTTCTCTTCGCCAGGGTTTACCGAAACAGCCTGGAGGCAGGGAAAGCATCGGACGCCCGCCAGATAATACTCCTTTTGTACCGCCATTTCCTCAAGAATCCGACCAAGCTGCCCGAGGAGTACAGGATGTTGGACGGCGGCGATGAGCGCCGCATCGCAGACTATATAGCAGGCATGACAGACCATTATGCTATACTCACAGCAGAAAACCTCGGCTGAATACCGGCTTTAAACATATCGATTTATATTGGCGCTGATCAGGATATGAGCACGACAGACGAGATCAAGCAGCGGCTGGACATCGTGGACGTGGTGTCGCAGTACGTCAAGCTGACCAAGTCGGGCCGCAACTACAAGGCCACCTGTCCCTTCCACAGCGAAAAAACGGCCTCATTTTTCGTTTTTCCCGAGAAGCAGAGCTGGCATTGTTTCGGCGCATGCGCGACGGGGGGTGACGTATTCACCTTCGTGATGAAAAAGGAAGGCATCGATTTCGGCCAGGCCCTGCGCATCCTGGCGGAAAAGGCCAACGTTACACTCACATATAAGACCAGCCAGGCCACTGCCGAAGACAGGGACAGGCAGGACAGCCTCTTCAAATTGAATGAGGTCGCAGCCGAGTATTATCACTATCTGCTGCTGCATGACGCGGAGGCTGAGACGGCCAGGGGGTATGCACAGGGCCGGGGACTTTCTCAGACGGTAATAGCCAATTTTCAGCTGGGATATTCGCCCAACAAATGGGAGGGCTTGCTCAGCTACCTGTCCAAAGCAGGCTACAAAGAAGACGATATGCTGGCGGTCGGCCTGATAGTTCAGCGCGATACAGGAGGCTTCCACGACAGGTTCAGGAACAGGCTGATGTTCCCTATTCGAGACGCAAAGGCGCGTGTGGTCGGCTTCGGCGGCCGCGCACTGGATGATTCGATCCCCAAATACCTGAACTCGCCGCAATCGCCGGTCTTCGATAAGAGCTCTATTATTTACGGTATAGAGCGCGCGGCGGGAGCGATCAGACAGCATGACAGCGTGGTGATAACTGAAGGATATATGGATACGCTGGCAGCGCACCAGCACGGCTTCGAAAATACGGTCGCGTCGATGGGCACCGCCCTCACGGAAAAACAGATATCGACCCTGCGCAAGCTGTCACGCAACATAATCGTTGCGCTGGATGCCGATGCTGCCGGTCTGGAGGCCACGGCACGCAGCATAACCACCATCGATGATCAAATACCCAAGGAACACTGGATGCCCTGGATTGAGCCAAGAACCTACAGCGAGCTGGTCAAGCATGAGGTTCAGGTGGTTGAGATCGCAGGAGGTAAAGATCCGGACGAGATCATACGCAGTTCACCGGAAAAATGGGCCGGGCTGCTTAAGGAATCACAACCCATAATCGATTTTACTTTGAAAAAGGAAATTGCTAATATAGACAAAAATAATCCCAAAGACAAGTCCGCCTTAGTATCAAAGTTTTTACCGATTATATCTCGAATAGATGATACTGTCCGCCGTGCCCATTATGTTGAAAAGCTTTCGCGTTTGCTCGATCTCGATGAGAGATTCGTACGTGATGCGCTCTTCGAGCTTCAGGCCAGGGAAAAGAAATCCAGGACATCGGGCGGAAGCAAAGCTATAAAGAACTATGCTGACCGAATTACGTCATCCAGGCCTATTGAAGAATATCTGCTGGCGTTACTGCTGCAATTCGATGATCTGCGAGAGGAAGGCATGAAACTTTCAGCGAACTATTTTGAACATCCTGAAAATAGGGATATATTATTAAGATGGCAGGAAAAGTCCGACGCCGGTTCGTTTGATGCAGAGATCGATCCCGCAATCAAAGAATTCTACGACCACCTGATCTCCCTGGGCGGTCAATTACCCCCTTCCCTGCATCAGAACAAGCGCGAGAGAGAATACGCGTTAAATGATTGCATCAACAGGTTGCTGGAAAGCCATATCAGAAATCTCGAGATCAAGAAACAGATGATCCTGTCTGAGGAGAAAGACCGGGGCGATGCGGAGGGACAACTGGCCAAACTGATCGAGCACGGTATACGGGAGAGCCAGCAGCTGCACGATATTTTTAAGAAGCGCGGCCGCCTTTTCAGCCGTACAAAGGGAGCCTGAATGGCAAAGATCGCAAATAAAGCGAAGAGTAAAAAAATGTCTCAGACAAAGCCTGAGCGTAAGGGGAAAGGCGCAATTAAGGGCACAGCTAAAGGTACGGTTAAGGGCGCGGTTAAAGGTACGGCCAAGGGCGCAGTTAAGAGCACGGCTAAAGTCGCGGTCAAGGACGCGGTTAAGAGCGCGGCTAAAGGTTCGGCTAAGGGCGCGGTTAAGGGCACTATTAAAGGCGCGGTCAGGGATAAAGTTAAGGTTAGAGTCAAGGCTGAAGCAGTGACTATCGAAGTTAAAAGTACGACCCTAACACAAACAGAATTCGAGGTCCGTCCCGATCCCTGGGGCAAGATCGAAACAGAAGCCATACCGCAGGAAGAAAAAGAGCTGCTTTTCAGCGATATCGAGGCGGCTCCGGAGTTTGCTGAAGAGTGGCTGAAGCCGGAAGCGGAGGAAAAACCTCTCGTAGAGCTTGAAATTGAACTGGCCGAGCATGAAGCAATCGATGACCCGGTCAGGATGTATCTTCATGAGATCGGAAAATACCCCTTGCTGAATGCCAAGCTGGAGCGTGAACTCGCCAGTAAAATCGAGCCCTACAAATACATGGCGCATATCCGGGAGGCCTTCCGTCATCAGGAAAACCGCTTCCCCAGTATATCCGACTTCGTTATTCAGCTGCTGAAGAACCTGGCGGACAGCGACACCGTTATCGATAAGCTGGCGGATCATCTCAACGTCGCCAGGAAGCCCAGCTTTAAAGAAAGATTGCTCAGCCAGAAGCTGCACCAGGCGATCGATGACTTCATCAATCCCGAAATGGTCGTCAAAATCGCGGCGGATTTGAACCGTGATCCCCACGAGATCGAAAAGAGGCTTGTCGATTACTCGATATATGTACGCATCATCAATCCTGAGATATTTTCCATCATCGACGGAAATTCTACCTGGGATAAAGTCAAGCAGATCGTTAATAAGGACGGCGAAACCAAGCTTGCCGCTAAAATCGACGGCCACAGCCACCCGTTTCAACAGAAATTCGACCACATAGACAGAGACGGCAGGGAAGCCAGCAAGCAGCTTACCGTCTCCAATCTCAGGCTGGTGGTCAGCGTGGCCAAGAAATACGTCGGCCACGGCATGCCGCTGCTCGACCTGATCCAGGAGGGTAATATCGGCCTGGTCAGGGCTGTGGAAAAATTCGAATACCGCAAAGGATATAAATTCAGCACCTATGCCACATGGTGGATCAGGCAGGCCATCACACGCGCTATAGCGGATCAGGCCAGGACCATACGCATACCGGTTCATATGGTTGAGACTATCAACAGGTTGCTCAAGGTCAATAGAAAGCTGTCTCAGGAGTTCGGCCGTGAGCCCAGCTGCGAGGAGATCGGTGTTGGTATGGAAATATCGGCGGAGAAGGTCAGGGAGATTATGAAACTCTCGCAGGTACCCATCTCGCTTGAGATGCCCATCGGAGAGGAAGAGGACAGCCATCTGGGTGATTTTATCGAAGATCGTTCCAACCTTCCCCCCGCTGACGCAGCTTCCCGCGAGCTGCTTAAAGCCCAGCTCGACAAAGTCCTGGGCGAGCTGACTGAACGTGAGCGCAAAGTGCTGTTGCTCAGGTTCGGACTTGAGGACGGCAGGGCCAGGACGCTGGAAGAAGTGGGGAAGGAATTTAACGTAACGCGCGAGCGGATAAGGCAAATCGAAGCCAAAGCTTTACGCAAATTGCGACATCCCAGCCGGAGCCGCAAGCTTAAAGATTACCTCGAATAATCACCGGCAAACTTAAGGAGGGAACCGATGAGAATCCTTCAAGGATTTTTGATATTCATGGGTGGCCTGGCTGTGCTGGCCATTATCGCCCTGGTGTTTGGCTACGTACTGGCGTTACTGACACCTGATATACGCGCAAATATGCGGCCTGTGGCGCTTTCTTCAGAGGCTGTCGACAGCCTCAATAAAAAGATCAGCGATACAAAGAAAATTACCGAGGCAGCCTACGAAGCGAAAATCAGCCAAGATGTGCAGATGGTGATCACGGAGGAGGAAATCAACTCCACCATTGTTATGACCCTGGCCGAGGGAACTGTGCCCGCCAAGGAGATGCTGGTTAACTTCAACGACGGTTACATGATGATGTATACGTCCTGGAGCTTCCCCGCTATTCCGATTAGAACCGGTTTCATCGGGACACTTGACGCGGAAAATGGAAAGCCGGTATTCGTGATCCATGACTTCTACCTGGGAAAACTGCCGGTTCCGGATGACGTCGATATAGGAGTGCAGAGCTGGATCAATATACTCTTTCAGTTGAACGCCCCCATGGAAGAGCTGGGTTTCGAACTGAAAGAAATCACCCTAACCGAAGGGCAGCTCAAACTGGCAGGAGTTACCAAAACAGGGAAGTAGCCGCGGCTCAGCGTCCCATCAAGCCTGCTATGTTCTTAGGCAATTTGCCTTTTGCCATCATCCTGGTCATTCTTTGCACATTGTAGAATTGGTTAAGCAGCTGGTTGACATCTCCCGGCGTGGTACCGCTTCCCCTGGCTATCCTGCGTTTCCGGCTGCCATTGATGAGGTCTGGATTTGACCTCTCTTCCGCTGTCATGGAGAGGATAATAGCTTCAATATTTTTGGTCCTGTCCTGACTCTCGCTATCCGATATCCCTTTGGTAAGCTTGGAAAAGCCGGGGATCATATCCACAAGCTGGCTGAAGCTGCCCATTTTCTTTATCTGCCTCATCTGTTCCAGCAGGTCATTCAGGTCGAATTCGGACTTCCTCAGCTTCGATTCCAGCTTCTCCATCTGCTGTTTATCGAAGGTCTTCTCCGCTTTTTCGATGAGCGTGAGCACATCGCCCATACCCAGGATGCGCGAGGCCAGCCTGTCAGGATAAAAAACCTCAAGCGAAGAGGTCTTCTCACCCATGCCCAAGAATTTAATGGGGACGCCGGTCACCGATTTAATGGAAAGCGCCGCGCCGCCCCTGGCATCCCCGTCCATTTTGGTTAATATCAGTCCAGTCAACTCCAGGTTGCTGTTGAATTCTCCGGCGATATTCACCGCATCCTGTCCGGTCATGGCATCGGCTATCAGCAGTATCTCGGCCGGCTGAACGGTCTTTTTGATATCCTTCAGTTCCTGCATCAGAGGCGCATCGATATGTAACCTTCCCTGGGTATCGATTATCACCCACACTGCAGCCATCTCCTCCGCCCTGGCAATGGAATTACGGCTGATCTGAACCGGGCTGACCGTAACGTCCTCGTGATATACAGGAATATCAAGCTGGCTGCCCAGCACCTTCAGTTGATCGATGGCGGCCGGCCTGCGCGTATCGGCCGCCACCAGAAGCACATTCTGGCCTGATTGTTTTAAGTGAAACGCCAGTTTGGCTGCCGTTGTGGTTTTGCCGGCGCCCTGGAGCCCGACCAGCATGATCACCGACGGTTGCCGGGAGGATGCTTTTAGCCTGGCAGGCTCCCTGCCCAGCATGCCCACCAGTTCCTCGTTGACTATTTTGACTATTTGCTGGGCCGGTGAAAGGCTCTCAAGAACCTTTGCCTCCAGCGCCTTCTCCCTCACCACACCCAGAAAGCTCTTGACAACCTTGAAATTAACGTCAGCCTCGAGAAGCGCCAGGCGTATCTGCCTCAACGCCTCGTCGACATCTTTTTCACTCAGCCTGCCTTTGTTATTCAGCCCACTGAATATCCTGCTGAGCTTCTCTGTCAGTACTTCAAACATCAATAAAGCATAGCATATTTTTCGACGGTTTCAGTACTCTGATTGCCGCGGATAAATGCCTGCAGGGACACGGCCTGTTACCTTGACAGCTACTCTCGTGGGGATTATCCTAAATACACTTGAGATGTTTGAAAAATACGAGATCAACGCCTTTGAAAAGGAAGAGTCCTGGCGGCTTTTCAGGTATATCGGTGAGCTTGTAGCCGGCTTTGACAAGCTCACCGGCATCGAGCCTGCGGTAACCATTTACGGCTCGGCGGTTGCCACCGAGGGCCAGGCTGATTACCAGAACGCCCGCCAGATCGCATATCTGCTCGGACAGCAGGGTTTCAATATTGTCACAGGCGGCGGCCCCGGCCTGATGGAGGCCGCCAACCTGGGCGCCAGCGAGGCCGGTGTCAAATCGGTCGGCCTGAACATAGTCCTGCCCAAGGAACAGAAATGCAATGTCTATTCAAGCCTGACCATAAATTTCGATCATTTTTTCGTGCGCAAGGTAATGCTGGTCAAATACGCCACCGCCTTTGTAATCATGCCGGGCGGCATGGGAACACTGGATGAGCTAACCGAGGTTCTTACACTTATCCAAACCAGCAAGATCAAGCCTTTCCCTGTGATACTGTTTAATTCGACTTTCTGGCGCGGTTTTCTGGACTGGCTTCAGACCACCGTCCTGGCAATGGGCTATATCTCCGACGCGGACCTCCGCCTGCTCAGAATCACGGATAAACCATCAGAGGTGCTGGATATAGTCAGCAGCTGGTATCTCAGGCAGGCCATAGTGGGCAGGCAGGCCATTGATTAACCTCTCTTTTCATGGCGCCGCTCGCACGGTTACCGGCTCGCGGCACCTGCTCGATATCAACGGTTACCGCTTACTGCTCGATTGCGGTCTCTTCCAGGGCCGCAGGTCGGAGACATATCAGCGAAACCTGCATTTCTCGTTCGATCCAAGGTCGGTTAATTCGGTCATCATCTCACATGCGCACATGGACCACCTGGGCAACCTGCCCAACCTGGTCAAGCAGGGATTCGATGGCGATGTGAACTGCACCTCGGCCACGCTGGACCTGGCCAATATCATGCTCACCGATTCGGCCAGCATCCAGGAAAGCGATATCCGGTATGTCAACAAGGTCCGCCGCAGGCATAATCAGCCGCCGGCAGAGCCCCTGTACGATACGACCGACGTGCCTCCCACACTGAGACTGCTGAGAGGCAACTCTTATGAGCATAGATTCGATCTCGCCAGGGGAATCAGCGTTATCTTTCACGATGCGGGACATATACTCGGCTCAGCCATCACGGTCATCAATATTGACGATGGGGATAGAAAACTGTCGGTTTGCTTCACAGGTGACCTGGGACGCAAGGATATGCCTATCATCCGTGATCCCTACGTGGTTGCCGATGCGGAAGTCCTGATCATCGAAAGCACATACGGAAACAGGCTGCACTCAGAAATAAATCAGGTCATGGATAAACTGGCAAGTGTGATAAATGAAACCGTCGCCAGGGGAGGCAAGATCATAGTGCCGTCGTTCGCCCTCGAGCGGACGCAGGAGCTGATCTATTGCCTGCACCAGTTAAAACTTGGCGGCCGCATACCGAGCTTCCCCATTTATATTGACAGTCCCCTGGCCATCGATGCCACCGATATTTTCAGGGTCCACCCGGAATGTTACGATGCCGATACCGCCCAGTTGCTCAGGACCGTGGCCGACCCCTTCGGCTTCCGCGGCCTGCATTACGTATCAAGCGTGGAGGAGTCCAAGCATCTAAATTTGATTAAAACTCCCATGATGATCATAGCCGGGTCGGGCATGGCCGAAGCCGGGCGCATAACGCACCACCTGAAAAACAATATCGGAAAGCCCAACAATACCGTACTGATCGTTGGCTGGCAGGCGGAGAATACGCTCGGCCGCAAGATCGCGGAGCGATGGCCGGAGGTAACCATCTTCGGAGAGAAACACAAGCTGCGCTGCCGGGTGGAGATATTTAATGAATTCAGCGCCCACGCGGACCGCAATGATCTTATCAGATGGATAGGCGCCGGCAGGGAAAGATGGCAGAAGGTATTCGTTGTACACGGTGAGGAACAGTCGGCGCTGTCACTGGCTGATGCGTTCAAAGAAATTGGATTACACGATGTAGAAGTGCCCGAAGAGGGTCAGACCTTTCAACTGTAGCTCTATAAACCCTTGGGGAAGGACACGGGGGACTATCAATGGCCCAATTCCATCCACTTAATCTTGACCAACTGCGCCTGCCCTGGAATGAACTTTACCTGTATTCGCGGGGCGGGCTGCTCTTTTCCTCGCCGGACTGGGCTGAGGCCTGGTGGAAGTATTTCAACCAGGGGAGCACGCTGTATGCCGGATCTGTGGAAGAAGACGGCAAGGCAATCGGCATAGCGCCACTCAGGATAAAAGACGGTATCCTGCGCTTTATCGGCAGCGACAACCTGTTCGATTTCCAGGATTTTATAATCGACAAAGGTTGCGAGGAGCTTTTCTTCCGCGCTCTGCTGAATCACCTGTCCGAGGCCGGGGTGGTAAAGAGACCGGCCTTTTTAGATGCATAATTAATTTTTAGAACTTCAGATACGGGAATAATCCTACGATGGACCATTTACGCATCGCTCTTTTGAGCTTAGATACCTGCCCTTGGAGCCGGCCGGGAGGCAGATTGCCTCCAGGCGAGTGAAGATATCAGGCGCCGCGATCACCGCATAAAAGGGCAGGTTATGCTGGACGCGGTATATCCTTGCTTAAATGTCACGGGAGCCAGGTAAGCCACTTTCCTCCAAACTGGGAAGAGGTCTGCCACAACGTATTATCCAGCTACGGCAAAGACCACGGATAGATATTGCGGCAACGTTCTACAGCGAGGTATTGCCACCCTGATCCAGGGCTATGCGGATGACCATTTCTCGGCCAGGTCGCCGATAACAGGCAGCTTAAATTTCTGGCCCTGATAGGCCTTCACCATTAGCAGTATCCACAGCACCAGCGCGAGTATCCATATAATCCAGCCGATTACCGGTATGAAACCGAGGATAAAACAGGCCCCGAACGTTATAATCGACTGCATGGCATGGAACTTGACGAACTGACTATCTTTTTCAATCAGGAAAAATATCAGGCCGGTTATCCAGCCGACTACGTAGCACAATAACCCTGCAACATTCTCTTCCATTCCGGTTGATGACTTAGCCATTGCTCAGACCCCCCTCTTCATTTATTACCGAAAGAATAGCTGCCCGGCATCCAGGTGTCAACAGCAGGTACCGGGATGTATCGGCCGGCGGCGTATTTGCATCAACCTTAGAGTTATCAATCGATTGCATTAGAGCTTTTTCTCGGCCCTGATTGCTGCGACTGCTACCAGAGCAATCAATATAACACCAACAGCTATAACTACGACTGCCCAGCCCGGTACAAGCTCCGGGGCTGCGACATCCTGAGTAATGCTTGATGGGGCGGATCCCGTGGTAAATGTGAACACGGACCCAGCGTCCCCGGGCACAGGTTCCACGGCGGAAGCCTGCCAGAAATACGACGTATCATAGTCGAGCTTGATTGGCAGCGAATATGCGGCTGTAGTAGTGAAATCCTCCAACACGATATTCTGCAACTGAGCGTCTCTGGCCAAAATAAACCTGTATTTCGTTGTGCCCTGATAGCCGCTCCAGCTGAAAGCCAGCGGGCTGACCGGGCAACCGGTTGCGCCGCTGGCTGGGCTCAAAGCCTGCAAGCCGTATGAAGGCGTACTGACGGCATATCCAGGCCTGATGCTTATAGGAACTGCTTCAGACCACGGACTGGAGATCCACTGGCCTGTGGCAGCTTGCGTGGTGCGCACTCTCCAGTAATAGGTATGGCCCGCCTCCAGGGTCCCGGGCGGATACCAGAATGCCGGCGCCGTTGAGTCGGCCGGAACCAGTATACCTGAATCATAAACTTTTAAAGTAAAGAGCGGGTCCCTGGCAATCTGCACCTGATAACTGCCTGATAAGCAGTAATCCTCCCAGCGCATGTCCACCGAGGAGTTGCGGCCGGTCACAGTATCCACATCGACCATGTGCTCCGCAGGCTGCTGCGGAGCAGTGACGGTCAGCGTAATAGACCTTGTCCTGGTGCCCGTGGAATTAACGGCGGTCAATTTATAGGTGGTCGTATAGAGCGGCGATACGGCAGCCTGCCCGGCCGGGAGCACCTCGCCTAACCCGTGGTCGATATATACGGAAACAGCGTTTTTTACATCCCATGAAACAACGGCGGAAGAAGATCGCTCTATGCCGGAAGGAGTGACTTTATAATCGCTTATCTCAGGCAGCGAAGACAGATCGACGGACCCCATGCATGGTGATGGGAGCGCCATAGCTGCCAGACACGCGCATAGCAGAAGCAAACCTGCCATATTATAGAATCTCGATCGATATGTTTTAATACCCATCGTCTTATCCTCTGCGAGGGATCAGTCGGAGCTTCTATTTGATTCTTGCACAATAACACCGCATCTGACAAGGTAATCATGATAGCCGGTAAGCTTGAGCAGAACCCTGGCTGCACGGTTGCCGGAGGTATAGTCATAGTGATTGCCCGCCAGCTTTACCTGTTCCTCGGTAAAGGTCGTTGTGATGACCGGCTTGCCGTAGCTCTCGATCCACTGGGAGCTGAGCGCCCGCATCAACCTGACGATCATATTATTGATAATGTCCAGGCGCGACCTTCCGGTTTTTGATTGAAACGCCTTGCCGCTGGCCAGCTCCAGCAGATCATCCACCAGTAAATCATCGATCTTGCCCGAGAAACGGGCGGCGATAATCGTGACGGCCAGATCCTCGACCTCCATCTTGCCCTGCAGGCCGAGCACCCACGCAAGCATATCTATCAGCTGCTTGATGGCGGTCTCAGTTTTATATACGTTGCCCGACTTTATATCTTCAATAATCGGAATTATGGCTCTCAGGGCGCCATCCCTTTTAGCCAGGTCCTCCGGCGACATCTTCTGTTCCTGACTCGAACGCTGCTGGAGCAGCAGGTTGCCGAAAAGGGTAAAGCCGCCGAAACCCATGAATATAAGCGAATCAACAGTTTCCAGCTCCAGCAGCCTGGCAGGCGCCGTCAGATAGGCGACGAAATTGCGGTCGCCGGCAGGGTCGACCGGGTTGGCATGGCTCCACCTGGGCGGAAAGATATTATTAAACTCCTCAATTGTTTTTTCAGGCAATTTAACCACATTCAGTCCGCCCTCTTCGCAGGCCTCGGCGCAGAGCACACCATAGCTGCCTCCCGGGGTGATGATAGCCACATTGCGCCCCCTGGGCAAAGGCTGGGTCAGACACCCGATGGCGACATCGAGCATCTCCTCGGGGCTATCGACCCGCATGGCGCCCATTTTTTTAAAGGCCGCGTCATATACAGCATCGCTACCCGCCATGGCTCCGGAATGCGATCTAATAGCCTCGGCCGCCGCCGCCGTTTTTCCCGGCTTCAACACGATAACAGGTTTATTGCGTGTGACTTCGGATACTATATCCATGAACCTAGCGCCGTCATTGAGACCCTCGATGTAGGTCATGATCGCTTTAACCCTGGTGTCCTTCCCGAAGTAATCGATATAATCCTCAATCTGTACATCCGCTGCGCATCCGCAGCTTACGTAATGCGTGAAACCGACGCCCCGTTCGTATCCGGCCACTACCACCGCGGCGCCGACGTTACCTCCCTGCGAGACAAAAGCCAGCGGCCCATCCCTGACCAGCAAAGGCATCATAAAAGCTGCCAGAGAAGATGACGAGCTCCAGTAGCCCATGCAGTTGGGACCGATGAACCTGATATTGCCACTGCGCGCTATGGCCAGCACCTCGTCCTGGAGTCTCTTCCCTTCCGGACCTATCTCCGCAAAGCCTGCCGAAATGATGACCGCAGATTTCACTCCCTTCTTCATACAATCCCGCATAACTCCCGCCACGTGTTCGGCCGGTATGGTGAAAACGGCCAAGTCTACGGGTCCCGGGATATCTGTCACCCTGGGATAAACCGTCAGCCCCTGTATCTCGCTCTCTTTGGTATTTACAGGATAAATAGGCCCCTTAAAGCTATGGATAAGGCTGGTGACAGTGGAAAAACCCCACTTGTTGCGGTTATTTGTGGCTCCTATGTGGGCGACCGAGGCCGGGTTAAAGAGTGGATCCAATTCCCTGATAATATCTCTGTTCATATTGTCGGCCCTCGCAGTCCATTAAGTCGGAATATTCCAGCTACAAATTAAAAAATGCCTTGAGATTCAAAGCATCATGCTATATAATAACACCCCGATAGGTGTCCGACAAATTCAATTCGCTCGTTATTATCTTTATCATATACGTTATTTATTACGATGCCTGCAACTAATTTCATAAGGAGCAAACGATGATTAAAACCCGCATGACCGATCTGTTCGGATGCAAACACCCCATCATGCTGGCGGGTATGAACTGGGTGACGACTCCGGAGCTGGTGGCCGCAGTCTGTAACGCGGGAGGCCTGGGCATATTCGCCACGGCCAGATGCACTCCCGAGGAAACAAGAAAGGGCATCAATGAGATCAGGAAGCTGACGGACAAGCCTTTCGGCATCAACCAGCTATTGATCTTGGGGCAGGTGGCGCGGGACACCATCCAGGTAGCCATTGAGGAGAAGGTCCCCGTAATCAACTATACCCTGGGCAAGCCATGGTTTATCGACGAGGTACACAAATACGGCGGCAGGGTGATCGGCACAACTGCCTTCGTCAAACACGCCATCAAGGCCGCCGAGCTGGGATGCGACGCCATCGTAGTTACCGGCGCCGAGGCCGCCGCGCATGGCGAAGAGGCCTCCACACTGATCATGCTTCCCATTGTCGCAAGTAAGGTAAAGATACCTATCATATCGGCCGGCGGATACGGCGACGGCAGGGGCCTGGCGGCGGCTTTATCCCTGGGCGCCAGCGCCATCTCCATGGGAACCCGCTTCGCCCTGACAAAGGAAAGCACGGTGCATGAGCACTTCAAGCAGCTCTGCCTCAAGGCTACAGAGAATGACACGATCGTGAGCACCAAATTCGACGGCATGCGCGGCCGCGCTCTTAAAACACCCGTTACCGAGCGTATCGCCAAGGGCGGATTCCCGCTGGTTGAAGCTTTCAGGGGCGCTTACGAAACCAAGCAATTGTTCAACCTGAGCTGGCCGAAATTTATCGGAATGAGCTTTTCCATGATGGGATCGGACGACCAGCATCCCCTGTGGGTGCAGGCGCGCCAGGCCGCAGGCTATCGCCGCCATACGCTGGCCATCTACGACGGAAATATGAAGGAAGGCATATATTTTGCCGGGCAAATACTGGGCGCCTGCAACGACGTGCCCACGGTGGCAGAGCTCATCGACAGGATCATGGTCGAGGCCGAAGCAACCCTCAAGAAGACCTACTCCATGCTGGCCTGAGCGTGTATTTAGCCAACAAAAAAGGGGAAGCTTAAGCTTCCCCTTTACGTTTTAATGCAACTGGTACGGTGTTATTTCAGACGCGAGCCTTTCAGCAGGGCCTCCGCATCTTTTACCATCCGGTCCAGCAGCTCCTTGCAGCTGACTACGTCGTGGATGAGGCCGATGGACTGCCCCACCGGCATCAACCCCGCCTCTATATCGCCCTCGTCCCAGATAGCGGTCTGGCGCAGGCCGGACAGGAAAGGAGCCAGTTCGTTAAGCGTGGCATGCTTGGCTTCCATATCCTGGATCTGCTTCAGGATATCGTTCTTCATGGCGCGCCCCTGGAATCCGATGGTCTTGCCGTAGAGCAAAGTATCGAACTCCTGGCGACTGATAAGTTCCTGCTTGACCTTCTCATTCATGCGGCACTCTTTGGTGGCCATGAACCTCGAGGCCATCATGACGCCTTCTGCACCCAGCACGATTGCCGCAGCCAGGGACCTGCCATCAGCTATGCCTCCGGTTGTAATAACGGGGATTTTGACCGACTCCGACATGCGTGGTGTGAGCACCATAGTGGTCACGTCGTCCATCAACGGATGTCCACCCTCTTCCACGCCAGCCGCGATAACGGCATCATACCCGGCATGCTCCGCATGGACGGCATGCCTGACCGAACCAAGCTTGTGAATGAATTTACATCCGGCGTCATGAGCGCGTTTGATAGCATCCGGCCCGAAAAATTTATCCACCGGCGTGCCCGATATCTCGAACGCCGGTACCTTCTCAGCGACACAGGCGTCGAACCAGTCCTGATACATCTCTTTGGTAATGCGAAAAGACGGCAGCAGGGACAGGTTCACGGAAAACGGCTTGTCTGTTTTTTCCCTGACCTCCCTGATGGCCTGACGTATCTCCTTGCCATCCTTGTAATTGGCGGAAGTGATATTCCCCAGTCCGCCCGCATTGCTGATGGCAGCGCAAAGATCAGGTTTGCACAGCCACATCATACCGCCGCACATGATCGGATGTTTGATGCCAAATAGTTCGGTCATTCTGGTTTTCATCTCTCTTCTCCTTTGTCAGCCGATATAAAATTTGGGCGATTATAACACACGGATCAGCTTAAGGTAAAGTTGACTAATCAATCAATCATTTTGACAGCGGCAGTCATTTTTGAGATTATTAACGTTTGATAATACTAATAATGGAGGTTTGAACTCGTGAAAACCAGAATTACAGAGCTCTTCGGAATAAAACATCCCATTGTGTTATCGGGAATGGCCTTCGTCAGCCTGCCCAGGCTGGTTGCGGCGGTCAGCAACGCGGGCGGCCTCGGCATTTTCAACAGCGTTGCTAACTCTCCCGACCAGCTCAAGGGGATTATCCAGGAGATCAAGGCGCTGACGGACAAACCTTTCGCCATTAATGTCACCCTCATCTTCCCCAATGGAAAAGAGAATGCTGAGATGGCGCTGGCCGAGAAAGCCCCGATCATCAACTTCGCACTGGGTAAGGGCGACTGGATCATAAAGCAGGCGCATACCTACGGAGGCAAGGTCATATCCACGGTAGCCACGGAACGCCATGCTATCAAAGCGGCCGAACAGGGCGCTGATGGGATTATAGTCACCGGCCACGAAGCCGCGGCTCATGGGGGCGACGTGGGATGCATGGTGCTGCTGCCTCTGATCGCGAGCAAGGTAAAAATACCCATCATCTCCGCGGGAGGGTACTGCGACGGGCGCGGGCTGGCTGCAGCGCTGGCCATGGGCGCTGACGCCATTGCCATGGGCACGAGATTTGTGGTCACGCAGGAATGCGACGCTCACCCCAACATCAAACAGACCGCCATGAAAACCCAGGCGGAAGAGACGATCTATTCGGCAGGCATCGACGGCCTGCCCGGGCGCTGGTACGCCAACAAGCGCGCTCTGGAGATGGCCAACAGCAATACATCATATATGGAAGCGTTAAAGGCAGGCTGGGCGATGAGAAAACAGGTGGATACCCCGGTCTGGAAACTGCTTATCGGAAGCCTTCAGAAACGAGGTGTCCAGCAGCTGGCGCAGCAGGCCATCGGCATCGATGCGCTGGGTAAAATCCTGGACGATGGCGACCTGGAGAACGGCGTGGTGCCGTTCGGACAGGTCGTAGGCCGCATACGCGACCTGCCCACCTGCCAAGAGATCATCGAACGCATCGTAGCCGAGGCCGAGGAAACCATCAAAGGGCTTCAAACCAAGCTTTAAATCGCCACAGCCGGCCGGCCGTTTAATAAGTGCTCGCAGATACAGACAAGCTCTGACGATCAACATATTCTGTCATAATCAGGGACGGGCCTGCAGGCTCGTCCCTGATTATTATCCTCAGCAGGTTACTCCCCTCATATCGCTCCATTGTGCTAATATCTTTATGTATTTCAAGCAGTATTTTTGGGAGTAAAACAATGACACAGAGCACAGATACGCTCCAGTTAGACAGATTCAACAGGACCGTCGCCCTCAAAGACGGATCGGTTTTACATCTGCGGCCAATCATGCCTGACGATGAAGACCGCCTGATGTCTTTCTTCCTGCGCCTGAGCGGACGCACCATCTATCTGCGCTATCACCATGTGCTAACTGACCTTTCCAGAGAGGAGGCGCACCAGTATTCTAATATTGATTACGACAACACCTTTGCAGTGGTGGGAATACAGGGAGAAGGGGCCGATGAAACCATCATCGGCGTAGGCCGATACTGGAGGCTGTCACAGCCCAACAAGGCGGAGATCGCTTTCATCGTAGAAGACCCTCACCAGCGCAAAGGGATCGGCACACACCTGCTGGAGTTGCTGGCCGTGGCCGCACGCGAGCACGGGATAGGTGTATTCGAGGCCGAGGTACTGCCCGAAAATACCGACATGATCGACGTACTGCAGGACAGCGGCTTCAAACAGCTCGATAAAATCACGGAGTCTCACGGATGGAGGGGCGTATACAGCATCGCTCATACACCGCTGGTGGAGCAGAAGTCGGCCGAGCGCGAGAGAGTCTCCTCCATCGCTTCCATACGCAAATTTATGTTCCCGCGCTCCATCGCTGTAATCGGCGCATCCAACAAGCCGGGTATCGGCAATGCGCTGGTCAAAGACCTGATCAAGAACGAATATAACGGCGTCATCTACCCGGTCAATCCCAAGGATGAGGTCGTATCTTCGATCAAGGCCTACCCATCGGTGCTTGATATACCCGGTCAGGTGGATCTGGCTATTGTTGCTGTCGCCGCAGAGAGGATACAGCCGATAATCGAAGAATGCGGCAGGAAAGGGGTGAAAAGCCTGGTCATCATCACTGCCGGCTTCTCCGAAATGGGAGGGGAAGGCATCGAGAGGGAGAAGAAGCTGTTGAATACGGCGGGCGCATACGGCATGCGCATCATCGGCCCCAATTGTCTCGGCATCCAGAATACCAACCCCACTGTCAACATGAACGCCAGTTTTGCGCCGATCTATCCGCTGCATGGTAAAACGGCCTTCGGCAGCCAGAGCGGCGCGCTGGGCGGCGCCATCATCAGTTACGCTATACAGATCAACCTGGGCCTCTCAAATTTCGTAAGCATCGGCAATGGGGCGGACGTCACCGGCAACGAGCTGCTGCAATACTGGGCGGAGGACCCGGACACCAACCTTATACTTCTTTACCTTGAGTCATTCGGCAATCCACGCAAATTCGCGCGCATCGCACGTGAAACGACCCTTAAAAAACCTGTCGTAATAGTGAAAAGCGGACGCTCGGCGGTGGGGGCGCGCGCAGCCGCCTCTCACACGGGCGCGCTGGCATCGGATGACACAGCCACGACAGCACTTATCAAACAGACCGGCATGCTGAGGTGCAATACTCTGGAGGAGCTCTTCGACACGGCGCTTCTGCTGTCGAACCAGCCGATACCGAAGGGCAACCGGGTCGCCATTCTGACCAACGGCGGCGGCGCAGGCATCATGGCGGCCGATGCGCTGGCAGCCCATGGCTTTCAACTGCCGATTCTCTCTGACAAAGCCCGCAGCGCCCTCAAATCGTTACTGCCTCCCAAATCGAGCTATATGAATCCCATCGACACTACAGCCGCTGTGTCTCCCGACCAGTACAGGCAAGCACTTAAGGTGCTGCTGGAGGAGGACATCGACGCTCTTATAATCATCTATATCCCTCCCATGGAGTTCATGATCGAGCTGATGAGGGGCGTAATACGTGAAATGGCTCCATCATTCCGCGCCAAAGGCATACCGGTACTGGCCAACTTCCTCGGACTCGAATCGAGGCTGGTTGTCGGCTCCAAAGAGGAGGGTTACGTCCCCACCTACGTCTTCCCTGAGTCCACCGCACATGCGCTCACAAAAGCCTATGAATACAACGAGCGGCTCAAACGTCCGCTGGGAAATATCCCCTCATTTACAAATATAAATAAAGCCGGCGCCGAAAAAGTAGTTCAGGCGGCGCTGGCCCGCACGGACAAACATCCGGTCTGGCTGGACACCGGAGAGATAGTCGAGCTATTCTCCGCCTACGGCATCAAATTCGCCCGGTCCGGCGTCGCTACCACTGCCCATCAGGCGGTCAAGATGGCCGACAGTATCGGCTACCCGGTGGCGCTGAAGCTATTCTCGTCAACTATCTCGCACAAGACCGATGTGGGCGGCGTAATGCTGAACCTGGACTCTGCAGCTGAAGTTAAAAAAGCCTATGCGCAAATCGAGCAAAACCTGGACAAGCTATCGCGCAGGTCCGAGATGCAAGGTGTGACGGTGCAGAGGATGCTGACAGGCGGCGTCGAGCTGATTGTGGGCGTGACAGAGGACAAATTCTTCGGGCCACTGATTATGTTCGGCCTGGGCGGCATCTACACCGAGCTGTTCAAGGACGTGGATTTCAGGATACACCCTCTGACCGACTACGATGCGCACGAGATGCTGGCTTCATTTAAAGCGCATAAGATACTGGACGGGTGGAGGGGCGCGCCGCCTTCCGACACAGCCGCCATAGAGGACGTGCTTCTCAGGATTTCAGCCATGATCGAGGACATTCCCGAAATACAGGAACTGGACCTGAATCCCCTCATAGCAATGCCGGTTGGAGAAGGCTGCGTGGTGGCGGATGCCAGAATATCCGTCTCTCCGATTTCTGTATAATATGGGCTGATCAGCCTGTAACGCCCCCTCAGGAGTTGAACGGTGATGGCGGACCTGGACAGTAAAAGCTTTGAGAAATATTCGATTAGCGTAGCGCTCAAGGACGGCTCCAGCCTGCATTTGCGGCCCATCCTCATGTCGGATGAAGAAAGGTTGCTGGCGCTTTTCAGCCGCATGAGCAAACAGACCATTTATCTGCGCTTCCATCATGTCCTGACACATATGTCCCGGGAGGAAGCGCGCCGTTTCTGCACGGTTGACTACGAGGATACCTTCGCCCTGGTAGGCACGCTGGGGGAGGGATCGGAAGAACGTATCATCGCAGTTGGACGCTATGCCAGACAGCCGGGCGCCAACCGGGCGCAAATAGCTTTCGAGGTCGAGGATAAGTACCAGGGGCTGGGTATCGGCACTCATCTGCTGGACCAGCTCGCTTATATCGCGCGCGACAAGGGCATAAATACCTTCGAGGCCGAGGTGCTGGCGGAGAACAAGGACATGATGAACGTCCTTATCAACAGCGGCTTCAATATGCAAAGGCAGTATCAGGGCACCACCTATGTAGGTCTTCTCGACCTGGCCCCTACCGATGTGGTCGAGCAGAAGTCGTTCGAGCGAGAAAAGTTCACTTCCATCGCCTCACTGCGGGCCTTCCTCAATCCGAAGTCGGTGGCGGTTATCGGCGCCTCCAGGAGGCCCAATACCATCGGCAACTTCGTCTTCCGCAACCTTATACAGCAGGATTTCAAGGGTGTGGTGTACCCGGTCAATCCCAACGCCGAAGTGGTGGCAGCCATCAAGGCCTATCCCTCCATCCTGGATATACCGGGGGATATCGACCTGGCCATCATCGTCGTACCGGCTGACAAAGTGCAGCAGGTTGTGGAAGAGAGCGCTCACAAAGGGGCCAGAGGCGTGGTTGTGTTATCCTCGGGCTTCGCCGATATAGGCGGCGAAGGGCTCGATCGGCAGAACAAGCTCCTCACGACCATTCGTAGTTACGGTATGCGCATGCTGGGACCCAACTGTATGGGGATGATGAATACCAATCCCGAAGTCAACCTGAATGCCACGTTCGCCAACATAGTGCCACCCCACGGCAATATAGCTTTCGCCACCCAGAGCGGGGTACTGGGCTCCGCCATCCTGATGTACGCAACCAGCCTCAATATCGGCCTTTCCACCTTCGTTAGCATAGGCAATCGCGCGGATATATCCAGCAACGAGCTATTGCAGTACTGGGAGGATGACCCGGACACAGACGTCGTACTGCTTTACCTGGAGTCGTTCGGCAATCCCAGGAAATTCACGCGCATAGCTCGAAGTATCACGGCTAAGAAACCGGTCGTCTCGCTGACCGGCAACCGCGGCAACGTCCAGAAGAGGACGATCACCTCGCATACAGGCGCCATGGCCACCGACCAGGCGGCCACCGAAGCGCTCTACAAACAGGCGGGGATATTGAGGGCCGATACACTGGAGGACATGTTTGACACAGGCAGCCTGCTGGCTAACCAGCCGCTGCCGCAGGGCAACAGAGTGGCAATAATATCCAATGCGGGCGGTCCAGCGCTGCTAACAGCCGAGGCCTGCAAAAGCCGAGGCCTTGAGATACCTCCGCTGTCCGACGGTCTGGCGTCGCGGCTTAAAACCTTCCTGCCTTCGCGGGCCAATATATTAAATCCCCTCGACATGTCGCCCGAAGTGTCTACAGACCAATACGAGCAAACCCTTAAGCTGATGCTCAAAGACACCGGCCTGGACATGGTAGTGGTCATTTTTATACAACCCATCCCCAGGCTGTCGGAGGAATTTGCCGCGGTCATTCGCGAGGTTGCCCCGTTATACCGTGAAGCCGGAAAGCCGCTGGTTACATCCATCCTCGGCATACGGGGCGCAGGCATCAGTCTCGGTCCGCAGGAGAGAAGGGTCGTACCGTCCTTCGCTTTCCCCGAATCGACAGCCGGCGCACTGGCGCGAGCAGTTGAGTTCAGCCAGCGTTTGAAACGACCATCGGGCAAGATACCCGAGTTCCCCGACATCGACAGAGACAGAGCCGACCGTATCATCAGCTCGGCCATTGAAAAATCGGGCAAACGCCAGGTATGGCTGGACGCCGGGTCCATCCTGGGCCTGTTTGAGAGTTACGGAATCAAATTCGTAACACTTAAAATCGCCAGGACTCCTGAAGAAGCTACTGTAGCTGCAAAGGAGATCGGGTGTCCGGTAGCAGTAAAGATACTCTCCCCCTCAATCACGCAGAAGACCGAAGTCGAGGGTGTGATACTCGACTGCCGCTCAGGTGACGAGGTAAGAAAAGCCTTCACCCGGATCAAGGAGAACCTGCAAGGGATAGGCAAGAGCGCCGAGATGGAGGGAGTGATTGTCCAGAAGATGGTGCAGGGTGGTGTCGAGGTGATCGTAGGCGTAACACAGCACCCGGCCTTCGGTCCTCTTGTGATGTTCGGCCTGGGCGGGGTATATGTTGAGCTCTTCCAGGATGTTATTTTCAACATCCATCCATTGACCGATATAGACGCACACGAGATGATCAAATCGGTCAAGGCCTATCAGTTGCTGGAAGGGTGGAGGGGATCAAAGCGCGCCGACATACCCGCTATTGAGGATTTGTTGTTGCGTATATCCGCCATGGCCGAGAACCACCCGCAAATACTTGAAATGGACCTGAATCCCGTTAAGGTATTGCCGGAAGGACAGTTCTACCTGGTGGTGGACGGACGTATACTGGTCAGCAAAGAACAGGAATAGCTGAAAATGACCGGGCCATTGCCAGCATACCGAAGCAATCTTGTGTTGTGAGCCACGGCAGCAGCAGATTTCCGCGTCGCCTGCGGCTGCTCGCAACGACATTTACTTTACATGGTTTAATACGTTGAAACATTCAGTTCTTCCATCTTGCCGGTCACCATGAACACCACGCGCTCGCAGATATTGGTCACCCTGTCGCCGGTCCTTTCCAGGTTGTGTCCCACCCACATCAATCTGGTGGCTCTGGTAATGGTGCGGGGATCCTCCATCATAAACGTCAGCAGTTCCCTGAAGACCTGATCATAGAGCTGGTCGATCTCATCGTCCTCCGGCACAATTTTTCGGGCCGCTTCGGCATCATGAATAATGAATGCATTAAGGCTGCGGTGCAGCATGTCAATAGCCTTTTCATTCATGCGGGGCAAGTCTATCAGCGGCTTGAGCGGCGGCTCATTGCCTATCATAATGACTATTTTAGCATTGCCGGCCGCGTGATCGCCCATCCTCTCAAGGTCCTGTACAATGAAGAGGATAGCCAGCAGTATTCTGAGATCGCTGGCCATGGGCGCCTGACACGATATGATATCCAGCGCTTTTTCCTCTATCTCAAAACGTTTTTTGTTTACATTGCGGTCTTCCTCAAGTACCAGCTTGGCCAGGTTAAGGTCACGTTCCTTAAGTGCCTGCATGGACCTTTCCAGCGCTTTCTCTATCATGCTACCCAGAGCCAGCACATCGTCCTGTAACTCGCGCAGATTTCTCTGATAAGACTCTCTCGGCATATTCAACCTCCTTTAACCGAAACGCCCTGTGATGTAATCTTCAGTCCTCTTGTCTTTGGGCACGGTGAAGACCTCCTTGGTACGAGCGTATTCTATCAATTGCCCCAGCAGCATGAAACCCGTCCAGTCCGATACGCGGGCAGCCTGCTGCATATTATGCGTTACTATAACCACTGTATAGTCCCGTTTCAACTCAAGCATCAGCTCCTCTATCCTGAGAGTAGAGATAGGGTCCAGGGCCGAACAGGGCTCGTCCATCAGTATGATTTCCGGCTCAATGGCGATGGCGCGCGCGATGCAGAGGCGCTGCTGCTGGCCTCCTGAAAGGGAGGCGCCGGGCTGGTCGAGCTTGTCTTTTACCTCCTCCCACAGGGCCGCTTTCTTGAGGCTGCGCTCCACTACATCATGTAAATCCCTGCGCCGGCTCCAGAAACGCGTCAGGCTTATTCCCGAGGCTACATTGCCGAAGATGGACATGGTCGGAAAGACACTGGCTTTCTGAAATACCATGCCGATGCGGCGCCTCACGGCGACCGCGTCGATCTGTGGAGCATAGATATCCTGCCCGTCCATAAATACGCGGCCTGTCACCCTTCCGCCCTCGGACACTTCGTGCATACGGTTCAGACAGCGGATAAACGTTGATTTACCGCATCCGGAGGGGCCGATCAGGGCTGTGATATGCTGAGCGCCAATGCCCATACTTATATCTTGAATAGCCATCCTGTTGCCGTACCAGGCACTCAGTTGCTCCACCGTTAATATGCATTTTTGAGGTCTCAATTGGCCGCTGTCTTCACCATCAATGGCCCCAACCTTGATATTCTGACCCAGCATGTTGTTTATCATTGCACCATGTCCTTCCTCTTGCTTACAGACTTTTATTTCTTTTTCCTGCTGCTGACCAAACGCACAACGATATTTATACCGAGAACAAGTATCACCAGCAGGAAAGCGGCCGCCCAGGCCTGCTGCTGCCAGTCGCTGTAGGGAGACAGAGCGTAGCGGTATATCTGCAAAGGCAAAGCTCCTATGGGCTGTGTAAGGCCCTGTACACCGAAGGCGCTGCCCAGGGCGGTGAATATCAGCGGCGCCGTCTCCCCCGCAATGCGCGCCACGGCAAGCATGATACCGGTGACTATACCCGTAACAGCGCCCGGCACGATCACGCCCAGCGTTATACGCCATCGACTGATGCCGAGGGCCAGAGCTGCCTCGCGCTGTGAATTCGGCACCAGGCGCAGCGATTCCTCGGCTGTCCGCGCCACCACGGGAATCATGATTATTGCAAGTGCAACTCCTGCCGAAAGGGCTGAGTAGGTATGCATGGGACGTACCAGAATGGCATAGGCGAAAACGCCCACGATAATCGACGGTACGCCGGCAAGTATATCGGCGGCAAAGCGGATGGCTGACGCCATTTTCGGCCCGGCGAATTCGGCCAGAAATATGCCTGCCATCAGCCCCACCGGCAGGGCGATGAGCGAAGCCAGCCCAACCAGTATAAAAGTGCCGTAGATATCGTCCCGCATACCGCCCCCCGCCTCACCCACCGGTTTGGACTGCTGGGTTATGAAATCCAGGCTCAGATAAGAGATGCCATTAACCAGCGTATAACCAAGTATCAGGATGAGAATCAGTATCACAATGGCTGTGGCAACTCCGCACAGCACGAGCATCATCCGGCTGAACTGCTGGCGCCTGAAATAGCCGCTTTGCGCTTTCATTCACCCGTCCCCCTCACGGAAACGGTGCGCCATACCAGTAACCTGGCGATAATATTGACCAGCAGCGTGATGGCGAAGAGAACCATGGCCAGCTCGATCAGGCTGCCGATATACAGGTCCCCGGATGCTTCATTGAATTCGCTTGCCACTTTGCTGGCAATGGTCGCACCGGGAGAGAACAGCGAAGGCGAAAGAGCGTAGGAATTGCCGATAACCATTGTCACCGCCATGGTCTCTCCCAGCGCACGGCCCAATCCCAGGATCACACCACCCACCAGGCCTGAGCGGCAATAGGGCAATACAGACCTGGTGATCATCTCCCAGCGGGTTGCCCCCAGAGCCAGCATGGCCTCACGCTGAGTCAGCGGTACCGCGGCTATAACCTCACGGCTGACCGCCGTGATGATGGGTATCACCATAATTGCCAGGATAATGCCGGCGGAGAGAAAACCCACTCCGAAAGGAGGCCCCTGGAAAAGGGGTAAAAAGCCCAGGTTGCTTCCCAGCCATGTCTCGATGGGATTCCTGATAAAGGGCACCATCACATATAGACCCCATAGTCCAATGATCACGCTCGGTATAGCGGCCAGCATCTCGATGACAAAAGAACACGGCCTGCGCATCCAGTCGGGGGCGAGCTCGCTCAAAAACACAGCTGAGCCCAGGCTGATGGGCACGGCGATTAAAAGGCCGATCAGAGAGGTCAGCAGCGTGCCGTAGATCGCCGGCAGGGCGCCGAACACCTCATTGACCGGATCCCATTCGA